>DAOVGJ010000189.1 GCA_030672465.1 Pseudomonadota bacterium
GTCATAAATCAGACGACACAGTAAAAAGCTCCAGATGCAAGGCGCGCGAATCTTTAGGAATGAGGCGTACTTACCAGTACGCCGCAGTGACTAAAGATGAAGCGCAACGCCGCCCTTCGGCTTTGCTCAGGGCCGTGAGCAAGTCGAACGGCCCTTCGACTTTACTCAGGGCCATGAGCCTGTCGAATGGCAGATGGACTTTTTACGAAGCCGAAGCTTTACTTTCCATAAAGTAACAAAATATCCAGGCAAAGTAAAACGAAAAGGATCTTGTCCCGGAGTTTCCTGAATTTCGTGAATAGTATTTCTGTAACCCATTGATTGTATAGTAAATTTTATTTTTTCAGAAGAGAACGCCGTTGTCCCTGAGCGTAATCTGCTGGAGAAGTGGGGTACCCATCGAGGGTGAGCAAAGCTTGTCCTGAGTCTTCGACCCTGAGCTCAGACCGAGGGGCGGAGCCGAAGGAAAGGGGAAGGCCAGCCCCTGGTTTTTCCTCGACCTCCAACCTCTCAACCTTGACCTGCTGAGGGGTAACAAACCCCGAAGCATAGAGCGAAGAGGCAAGGGCGTTCTCTAGAAACTCCGGAAACTCCAGATCTTGTCAGCTTGAAGGGATTTCTGTAATGTTATTCTATCCCATTCCCTATTGTATCCGACCGTAAGGAGCAGGAGAGGAGGTTTGGGGTGAAATTCCATAAATCCATTTCCGTTTTCACGGTTTTTCTCCCAGCCATGGTGATGATTTGGGGGTGTGCCGTAAACCCGGTCACCCAGAAGCGGGAGATCATGATTTATAGCGATGCTGATGAAGTTGAAATGGGGAGAAAAGCCCATGCTGAAGTCCTACGGCAATATGGGAAGTATGGGGATACAAGCCTTCAGCGGCACATCAACGACATCGGACAGAGCCTTGCCAAGGTATCTCATCGGCCCAATATCCAATATCAATACATGGTGGTCGATAAGCCTTTTATCAACGCCTTTGCCCTGCCGGGTGGCTTCGTGTATATCACGAGAGGAATGCTGGCGCATCTCAATAGTGAAGCCGAACTGGCGGGAGTCCTGGGACATGAGACGGGACATATCACGGCCAGACATGGTGTGAAGAGGCTTCAGAAGGCAATGGCCTCCCAGCTCATCCTGACTGGAGTTGCCGTAGCCACAGAATCCGGGGGAATCGTTCAGGGAAGCAGCATCCTCCTGACGGCTGCGCTCCAGACTTACAGTCGCAGGGACGAGCACCAGGCCGATGATCTCGGAGGCCTGTATGCCTTTAAGGCTGGATATGATCCCACAAAGAGCATGGGATTTCTCAAGACCCTCAAGAAGATGGACAAGGAGACTCCCAGCGCCGTGGAGGTCATCTTCAGAACCCACCCCCTAACCGAGGATCGAATCGAGCGGGTAGATGCCCAAGCCCGTGAGCTCTCTCGACAGGGCCGAGGAAGGGATTCTAAGATCCGATCCGATGAATATGTTTCACGCCTGGACGGCTTGGTCTTCGGCCCCGGGGAAAAAGATGGGGTAATTCAGGAGAACCTCTACCGACATAGATTCTATCGGTTTTCCGTCTCCGCCCCCAGGGGTTGGAAGATCGAACGAGGGGATGCTGGGGGCTCTTTAATGATGAAACACCCCACAAGGGATTTTTACTGCCAGACGCTGGTTTCCGAGTTGGAAACGGAGATGACTCCGGGCCAATTTGCCCGATCCTTCGAGGCCCAATCCGGTTTCAAGAGGGTCGTCACCAGCAAAACGACGATCAGTGGATCGGATGCCCTCGTTGCCCTCTACTATCCCACGTCCAGCAATGGGACTC
The DNA here is from genome assembly GCA_030672465.1 of Pseudomonadota bacterium. Classification (GTDB taxonomy): domain Bacteria; phylum Desulfobacterota; class BSN033; order WVXP01. The sequence goes on from DAOVGJ010000189.1 coordinate 1,821, forward strand.
CCATGGCCATCGAAATTGCATACGTGGTGAGGGGAAAAACGGGTTTTATCATCGCCGGGATTACTCAGGCCCCGTATTTCGATCAAGCCAAGCCCTTTTTCAGAAAGGTCATGAGCAGCCTCCGATTCCTCACCCGTGCCGAGGCGGAAAGAATTCCCCTTTACCGGTTGAAGGTTTATACCGTTCGAAAGGGGGACACGTTCCGTTCCATCTCGAAGCGATTCTACGGGACACCGGATAAGGCCCGGGAGATCTTGGACCTTAACGGGATGACCGATGAGTCGTCTTTGCGGCCCGGCAGGAAATTGAAGATAAAACCCGTGATAAAGGAGGAATAGTGGACCTTTCAGGGGTAGAGGTTGGGAACTTCGAGCCCCATCTTCTCCGGGAAGGCGCACATGATATTCATATTCTGAATGGCCTGCCCGGAGGCCCCCCTCATGAGATTGTCGATGGCGGATATTGCGATGAGCTTTCCCCCCTGGTGGTCAACTTTTAAACCGATGTCGCAGAAATTCGATCCCCTCACATCCAATGTATTGGGGAATTTTCCCAAGGGGCAGACCCGAACGAAGGGTTCCTCCCGGTAAAAATCCTCAACCCATTTCAAAACGGTCTCGGTGCCTTCCTCTTGCGCGAGGTCACAATATATAGTCGTCAAGATCCCTCGGCTCATGGGAATGAGATGTGGTGTGAAGATGACCGAAACGTGATGCCCGGCGAGACCGCTTAGCTCTTGTTCGATTTCGGGGCAGTGCCGATGTTCAAGGACCTTATATGCCTTCACCCCCTCATTTACCTCGCAAAAGTGGGTGTCAAGGGAAAGCTCCCTGCCGGCACCACTGACACCTGATTTAGAGTCGATAATGATCCCCCCGTGTTTAATGACCTCTCGTTTGATCAAGGGAAGTAAGGGAAGAAGCGCCCCTATTGGGTAGCAGCCCGGGTTACCCACGATCTGGGCCCCTTTTATACGGTCGCGGTACAGCTCGGGGAGGCCGTAGACCGCATCCTCCAGCAATTCCGGACAGGTGTGGGGCTGATAGTGTTTCTCGTAAACGTGGGGATCTCGAAATCGAAAGTCAGCGCTGAGATCGATGACCCTCCTTCCCCTCTGATGAAATCCAGGGACGACCTCCATAGCTGTTTTATGGGGGACTGCTATGAAGATGAAATCCGCTTCTTCAGCCACTTCTTCTACGGAGGGAGTCCGAAGTCGAGATTCTATTCGGCCTCTCAGTGAAGGAAAGACCTCGCTGATGGGATCGCCCGCGTATTGCCGCGAAGTGAGAATGGAGATCTCCACCTCGGGATGGCCGACCAAAAGCCTGGTCAATTCAAATCCCGTATATCCCGTGGATCCGACTATCGCCACTCTCAGCATTCCTTTTACCCTTAATGCTAAAAGTACTCATAGAAACGAAAAGGGACGTTACTCACCCAAAAAAGGGGAATAACCTCCCTTCCGCATGATGTTTCTCGGATTACCTCTTCGAGTATTGATAGCTGGCCCTCGCCCCCCTTTTTCCGTACTTCTTTCGTTCCTTAACCCTCGAATCTCGGGTGAGAAAACCCTCCTTTTTCAATATATCCCTGAGGTTACCATCATATTGGAGAAGAGCCTTAGCTATCCCGTGCTTGATGGCATCGGCCTGCCCTGACATGCCCCCTCCCGTCACATTTGCAAGCAGATCGAACTGATTCTGAGTTCCCGTCAGCTCGAAGGGTTGCTGAATAACCATTTTGGCAGTTTCCCTTCCAAAGTAGTGATCTACCGGCTTCTTGTTGATCACTGCGCTACCTTCCCCTGGCTTTAGCCAAACCCTGGCAATAGAAGTTTTCCTCTTTCCCGTGCCATAGTAACTCTTTACAGCCATAGCGACCCCCGTGTGAAATTCAGATCTCGATGGGTTTTGGTTGTTGCGCTTGATGGGGATGCCCACCACCCGCGTAGACCTTGAGTTTCTTAAAGAGCTTTCTTCCCAATCTATTCTTCGGAAGCATCCCCTTGACTGCGAATCGAATGAGGTCTTCGGGCCTTTTGGCCTTCAAATTATCCGCTGTAATTGACTTAATACCCCCTGGATAGCCGCTGTGACGATAATAGACCTTATCCTTCCACTTATTCCCCGTTAGGTTCACCTTATTCGCATTAATTACTATGATGTAGTCACCGGTGTCCACGTGAGGCGTGAATTCAGGTTTGTTCTTTCCGCGAAGAATCTTGGCGAGTTCCGAGGCAAGGCGGCCCAAGACCTTATTCTCGGCATCAACTAAATACCAATTCCTTTGGACGTTTTCCTTGTTGGCCATGAAGGTGCGCATTCTACTCAATATCCCCTATAAAATTAAAAAATCTATATCATGCGAACTAAATTGTCAAGGGAGGTAGTGTTTTTCGAAGTTTCCGGAGTTCCTAGGGAATACCGTTGTCCCTGAGCGTACGTTTTCTTTATTTCCTCTCCTGCCAGGTCAAGATGATAGGGCTTGCGACGAAGATGGATGAATACGTCCCCACCAAGACGCCCACAATCAATGCAAAGGCGAAGTTGTGAATAACTCCGCCCCCAAAGATGAACAAAATCACCACCACGATTAACGTGGTGAGAGAGGTCAAGAGCGTACGGCCAAGGGTCTCATTAATGCTGGAATTTATTACCTTGGCAAAGGGCTCTCTGCTCATTTTTCTCCGATTCTCCCTTATTCGATCATAGACGACGATTGTATCGTTAAGGGAATATCCGATGATGGTCAGTATGGCAGCGATGATAGGAAGGTTGAACTCCTTGTTGGCAATTGAAAAGGCCCCTACGGTAATCATGACATCATGGGCCAAGGCGATGATGGCCCCAACCGCATATATGAATTCGAAGCGCCAGGTGACGTAGATCAAGATTCCGATCAATGCGTAGACAATTGCCAAGATCCCCTTCCTCCTCAAATCCTTTCCAACCTTTGGTCCCACCATCTCTGTCCGCCTGACTTCGACCCTATCTTTTCCGTAGGCCTCCTGTAAAGTCCGCTCGATTTGACCCGACAAACCCCCCAGATCCGAAACCGATTTTTCAGCTCGGATGAGGTACTCGTTCTCCCCCTTTTCTCCGAAGCGTTGGACGAGGCTCCGGTCTAAACCGATGGATGCCAGGTTTTCCTTTATGGTCTCCACTTGGGTCGGTTCCGAGAATTTTACCTGAACCAGGGTTCCCCCGG
>DAOVGJ010000042.1 GCA_030672465.1 Pseudomonadota bacterium
CTTGGAGGTTTGGACGAACGGATGTGTGCATCCGGAAGATGCCGTTGCGTATGCGGCCCAGATATTAAAGGACCAGCTCAATATATTTATCAACTTCGAGGAAGAGCCCGAGACAGAGGAGGAGGAATTAGAGGAGGAACAGGAGAAGTTGAACGAGCACCTGTTCAAGAGCGTGGATGAATTGGAGCTTTCGGTCAGGTCCGCCAATTGCCTCAAACATGCCAATATTAAACTGATCGGAGAACTTGTCCAAAAGACGGAATCGGAGATACTGGCGACCAAAAACTTTGGGAGGAAATCCCTCAACGAGATCAAGGAGATACTGACGGAAATGGGCCTCAGTTTCGGCATGAAATTGGAAAATTTCCCACCTAAACCCGAGGAAAAGGCCGAAGAGGAGTCGGCAGCCCCAAAAGGATAAGGAGAGATTCCCTCATGCGACATCACAAAGCGGGACGAAAGCTCGGCCGTCAATCCAGTCACAGGGTATCGATGTTTAGAAACATGGTGACCTCGTTTTTCGACGATGAAAGAATAGAGACCACGGATGCCAAGGCGAAGGAGCTTCGAAAGCTCGCCGAAAAAATGATCACCCTTGGAAAACAAGGAAGCCTCCACGCAAGGAGGCATGCCCTGGCCGTTATCAAAGACAGGAAAGTGGTCAAGAAGCTCTTTGAGGATATTGCCCCCCGCTTTCAAGAACGACAAGGGGGATATACACGAATCTTCAAAGCGGGTTATCGCCCAGGGGACGGCGCTCTTTTAAGCGTGATCGAGTTGACTTCCAAGCCACCTCCCGCCAAAAAGGAAAAGGCAAAGACAAAGCAGAAGGCCTCAAGGCCCAAATCGGCTTCCAAAAAGAAAGAATCCAGCAAAACATCCCCCGCGAAGGGAGAAAAAAAAGAAAAATTATCCAGGAAAAAAGGGCCTGAGGAAGCGGAAAAGACGAAGTGATCCCGGTTTCCCCCGGGTAGAGGGCGATACTGATTTTTCTCCCTTTCATCCCTCGGATACCGACACGATGCTTGAATTAAAGAAGGTTTGTTTTAGCTACGGGGATCAAGAAGGGGGGGGATCCTTCCCCTTACGTGGCGTGAGCCTAACGGTCGAAAGGGGGGGATATGTGGCCATACTGGGGAGAAATGCGGCTGGAAAGACCACATTGGCCAAATTGATCAAAGGCCTGCTCTATCCCTCATCGGGGGAAATTTTAATCGATGGGCAACCGATCTGCCCAGGTGAGGGAGGATCGGTTGTCGGGCTGATCTTTTCCAACCCCGATGACCAGCTCCTTTTCCCCACGGTGGAGGAGGAGATGGCCTTTGGCCTGGAATGTATGGGGGTGGAAAGGGAGACGATACGAAGGAGGATGCTGGAATATTTGGGTTTGCTCGGAATGGAACAATTTCTCAGCGTCCCTCTCCACTTCCTCTCCAAAGGCCAGCGGCAAAGGGTAGCCATCGCGGCAGTCCTGGCCTTGGAACCGAATTACCTCCTCCTCGACGAGGCTACCTCCGCCCTCGATCCCCGTTGGAGAAGCCGTTTCATGTCCATTTTATCGGAGCTGAGCGCAAGGAGGAAAATGGCCATCATCCACTTTGCCACCTCCGTTGAGGAGGCAAGTTATGCCCGTCTCATTCTCATTTTGGAGAATGGGGGGTTGACCGCCAAATATATTCCCGCTGAGATTTCCTCCCCTGGCAGTGGTTTAATCGAGAGGGGATACCCTCTCCCTTCGGTTGCCGAGCTATCCCTCCGCCTGGAACAGATGGGCCACCCCATCCCTCCGGGAATCCTTACGATGGAGGAGATGGAGACGTTTCTCCTGACTGCAATGAGGGATTAAGCCTTACTCAGCTATCGGCCTACCTCTGAAGAGGAGGAAGCCATTGACCATCCAGATGAAGGGGAAGAAGGCCTTCCACGCTGTCATTTTCATCCTCCTTGGCATTCTCTTTTTCATCCTTTTTCTCTATATCGGTTTCCCCTACGACACCCTTAAGAGGAGAATCACAGGGGAGCTGGAGGCCAAAACTCCCTTCCTTTACGAAATTGAGGAGGTTCGACCTTATCCCTTATCGGGCTTAACGTTTAAGAACGTGGTCATCTATGTGTTGGTGGGTTCGAAAAAGGTTAAGGTGTTAGGCGTCGATCGATTTAGGGTTACCCTGTCCCTCCCTCCACTTCTGTGGAGAAAGGTCTATCTTCGATTATGGGGAGAGATATTGGGTGGCACCGTGGAGGGGGAAGTCACCAAGAGAGGGGACAAAGGGGAATTAATGCTTGTGGGAAGGGATGTGAACCTCCAACAAGTCAACATTCTGAGAGATGCCGTGGGGGTGGAGATGGCCGGAATCCTGAGGGGAAAAACAGCCTTTACCCTTGGTGAAGGGGGTGTCTACGAACAATCCGGGACAGCGGAATTCACCATCAGCGAGGCGATAGTGAGTAGATTGCCCTTGCCCGGCGTAGCTCCTCTCCGCGTGGGGGGGGTTCAAGGCAGGTTAGAACTAAAGCGTGGAAACGTCATTATCAAGAGCCTCGCCTTCTCAGGAGGGGATCTCAACGGTCAGGTGCTCGGAAATATCTTCCTCAATCCCAATTTTTCGCAGAGCAGACTCAACCTGAGGATTACGATTAAACCTTCGGCGGAATTCGATCCCAGGTATCGGGTGCTTCTCTCCCTTCTCGGCCGGCAAGGGCAGAAAGAGGGGTTTTACGCCTTCTCCTTGAAGGGAACATTACTTCACCCTCGCCTCGTAACGAAATAGAAGCAAATATTTTTTTGGAATTAAACGGATAGGAGATAAGCCAAGTTATCCAATACGGTCGTGAAGAAAACGTTCTTCACGGTATACCCCTCAGGCACATCTATTTGGGTGGGCGCGAAGTTGAGGACTCCTCGGACATGGGCCTCCACCAGCTGATCCGCCACCTTCTGGGCTTGATCCGCCGGGGTCGTGATAATACCGATCTCTATGTTTCTCTCCCTCACTACATCCTTTAAA
>DAOVGJ010000156.1 GCA_030672465.1 Pseudomonadota bacterium
TCCGATTCCTTAACCCTTCTGGCGATGGCAAAGATATCGTCCTTGCCCATGGGATCCAATTCGGATGTGGGCTCATCGAGGCAGAGGAGATTCGGTTCCATGGCGAGCACGGAGGCAATGGCCAGCCTCTGTTTTTCTCCCCCTGAAAGGGTTGCAGGTTCTCTTTCCTCGAACCCTTCCAGGCCTACATTACGCAATGACTCTTGGACTCGTCGGAGGATTTCCCCAGGGGGAATGGCCAGATTCTCCGGCCCGAAGGCAACCTCCAGCTCAACATTGGTGGAAAAGAGCTGGGTTTCAAAATCCTGGAACACAACTCCAACCCTGGTGGCGAAATTCCTCGTCTCGTGCTCCTTCGTATTCCACCCGTCCACGACCACCTCCCCCTCCAGTTTTCCCTCGATGAGATGGGGGATAAGGCCGTTGAGGGTTGAGATCAAGGTGGACTTTCCGGCCCCGCTTGGGCCCATAATGACCAGGAACTCCCCCTTTTCGGCGTCAAAATTCACCGAATTGAGTCCCTTCCTTTCCGCACCCTTATATCGGAAGGAGAGGTTTCTCACCTGGAGGGCCTGGGCCATGGCTGCTTCTCATCCGCATTGAAGGGTCAGCTCAGGAGGCACCCGAGGAAAAAGAGGAGGAGGAATGGGAGAACGCCCAACACGACGCCCCCCCCTGCCGTTCCCTTGACGAACTGAAACAGTTCCCCGTGATAGAGTCCTGTGGAGAGGAGAAATCCGATGATGAGGCCGCCCAGGGCGCCGATCCAGATGCAGAGGGCTCCGACCCTGGGCATGATACCCTCCGGGACCATCTCTTGATCCATGATTTCCCTCCAATACAATCCCCATCTCATTGCCCTGGGATAGAGCAGCAGGAGGAGGAAGGGACCGATGACGATGGAAAAGATGATGTTATTGGTCACGATCACGGCCCCTATTGAGGCGAAAGGCAGGAGCTTCAAGAGTTCCAATCCCCAGGCGATAATGAAGGCCACGGTGGCGCTGGACAGGATTGCCACCAAGATGTACTCGAAGACCTGTTTTTTCGTTCGAATGTTGAGGTCTGCCTTCGACGAAAACCATCCCATATTTCCCCAGACTTTGTACCCGACGAAGCCGAAGAAGAAATTGCCGACCGCGCCGAAGAGGCTCCCAATGCCCAGCGTTCCGAAGAAATCGGCGATAACATTTCCGATACAAGACCCCCAGGCCCCGGCTGGACCGAAGATGAGCCCAAACACAACGGGAATAGCACCGGCCGGCCGGAGTTCCGCGAATCCAGGAATGATTTGGATGCCCTTGAAGGGGACGGCGGTTCCCGCGTAGACTGCCGCGGTGACGGCCACCAGCACGACCATCTTCGTGTATTTCCACATGTATATGACATCCTTCATTGATGGGATTCCCCTGTCGACTTCACGGCTCTCATCGGCAACCGGAATCGATTATTGTCCTCTCGGCGCTCCTTTATTTCATCATGGGGATCAACCACGACCCAACCTCTTCCCTCCGGGAGATCGGCGGAGGGGATAAACTCGATGAACCGTTTGGACATGGGTTCTATGCGGTTGATGGTCACCGTCCACGTCTCCCTTTCGGGAAAAAGGGTTTGGACCGTCACGTGTTTCACATTCATCCTCCCATCGTTGACAACGATGATTTCAATTCTCCCCCTATTCCATTTCACATCCTCTATCCATAAATCATTTTGGAAGAGCTTCACGTCTTCAATGGGATAGACGCGAACGGATAGCCTATCGATCTGTGCGGAGTCAATATGACCTCCCTTTTTCGAATTCGTCTCATAGCCATGGATGCGAATGGGTTGTCCATCGGTGGAGGCCATGAGCTGTAATTCCTGGGAATAGAGATAGAGCCCGTTGAGCTCCCACTCGGTTGGCCCCTCGATCCTGAATGCCTTGCCCCTTTTTCCTTCATCATGAGTGCCATGAGGGGTGCCTACGCCCTCCTTTGGAATATGGGATGAGACATGGAACTGAACGTCAAAGAGGGTCCCCTTCATCTTCAGGGCGGCCACCTTTACTCCTTCCGCCTCGATTCGATCTGAGAGGATTTTGTGGATCTCCCCCTCGGTTTCCTCCCACTGGATGGCCCCCTTCGGGTTACAAACGGCGATGGCGGCGAAGGGAAATTCCCTGTCCCAGATCTCCACTACCTTGTTGGGATATTGCGGGCTGATCCAGAGAAACCGTGGCAGTCCAACGGTCCCCATGGCCATCATTTCGCCGATGGAGTAGCTCTGGTTGGTATTTCCCAACCCGATGACGACGAAGTTCCTGGGGTACGGTTCCAAGTCCAGCAGTATCTGCTGGTCTTTTATGTAATCCCAAAGATCTCCCCTCCTGAGATCGTAGGAGGAGTTGTAGACGAAGAGCTTGCTTTTCCGCTCGGCCGAAAAGGCTAGGAGCTTCATGGCCAGAACTATTATCACCAGCAGTATGGAGAGGACTTTTTTCATGGATCCCCCTTTTTTCCCTTAAAATTAAGTTAGTTATATATCTGCTCGGATTCTTCTGTCAAGGTCCAATCGCGGTCGATGCATGAAAAAATTCTCGAATTGAGATTACCCCCTTGACATTTGAGGCTTCAGTTGCTATATAGTAGCTGTTATTTTTTTCACTTGGAGGAATTTCGAATTCGGGCTTACGGGCCCGTAGATTTTTCTCTAAAGAAAAATCGAGTTCCCTTCCGAAATGTACGGCCAACCTTGTAGAGGAACTCGGTTTTTTTTTACGTTTTTGGCAAATTCAAAAAAAGAGAGAAGGGAGGAGATAACCATGGTTTGTCAAACGGTAAAGGTAGGGACGGAGTGTATCTTCATGACCAAGAGAGGATGCGCTTATAACGGGGGCAAATGTCATCCCATCGTCGACAATTGTAATGGTTGCGACCGGGTGATCGAATATCCTACCGGACTCTATTGTGAGGCTTACAGCGAACCCGCCCTCAAATGGGTCCCGGGACCCTGCAGCCTCGCGACTCACGTCAAAAGGGATAACGGTACTGTGGAGGCCAAAAAACTCAACCCCCTCAAGGCGTCAAAGCGGAAAGGCCGGAGTAAGTAAGGGTATATGCCAGAAGCGTAGCGGATGAGAGGGCCCTTACCGAGGGCCTTTTTCATTTGAACGTTTAAGGTTGAGACGTCCGAAAAACTGGAAAACTGATCTCTGACCGCAAAGTTATCATGTAGTTGAATTACAGTGTGCATGCAACGATCAGTTTTCACCTAACTTCTCCCTCAGCCCTCAACGGCAGCACTGCACAACTGCAACACTGCAGCACCAAATTGCCGCAGCACCATCTCTTACGCCCGGGGGAATCTCTCCACCCCTTGACACCTACCTATGCCTCGTGCTAAAAAGTATATGATTCCCGATGGAGGGCCGGCGTAGCTCAGCGGTAGAGCAACTGATTCGTAATCAGTTGGTCGGAGGTTCAATTCCTCTCGCCGGCTCCACTGATTTCAAATACTTACGAGTGTCCCGCCTGATTGAACCTGTCTATGTTCTATGATTTTTCTATTGAGCAAGAGTCAAGAGCAGACTTGACCCCTTATCAACCCCTTATCAGACTTATGGCCTCGTAAAAAACGTGTGTTTCTGTTTTAGTTTCCTTATTTGTTCCTCCTTACTCTCTCTGGCGTAGAAGACGTGTTCACCGGCCATATAGCAGACGAAGGCTCGCGCTCGCAACTCCAGTTCCTGCCCCCGAAAACTCATCTCGGAGAAGAGAACCCGGACGTATGATAGGCGTTGTGCATCAACCTTTGTCACCACACGGGCGACTGCGGGTTCCAGGGCAGCCCAAGCCCGCATAGCCAGATCGTATCTGCCCAAATCTTCCCGAGTCACTTTTTCCAACACTGCGTACAAGCGTTTCTTGGCGTCCCCGCCTATCCGATTCACCTCTTCAATAACTTGCGACTAATTCCGGGGACACCATACTTTTT
>DAOVGJ010000154.1 GCA_030672465.1 Pseudomonadota bacterium
GGTTTTTCAGAGATCTCCGTGCAGTCGAGTTAAAATATGCACCCCCTAACCGCAACACTGCAACACCGCAGCACCAAATTGACGCCTCCCTAACCGCATGACCGCAGCACTGCAACACCGCAGCACCGTTATTTCGTAACCCTCTCAATGTACTCACCTGTGCGAGTGTCAACCTTGATGATATCCCCTTCCTCCAGGAATAATGGCACCTGGACCACGGCGCCCGTCTCCAATTTCGCCGGTTTTGTACCCCCCGAGGCCGTATCACCTCGGACGCCCGGTTCCGTTCGGTCGATACGAAGTTCGACAAATGTGGGAAGCTCCACACCCACCGGATTCTGGTTGTGAAAGAGCACGGTTACCGTGATGTTTTCCTGGAGGAAATCCTTGTTGCCGCCTAGCTGATCCTCGGTCAATTCGAATTGCCAGTATGATTCCTTATCCATGAAATAGTACTTCTCCCCATCGTTATAGAGGTATTGCGTCTCCTTCTCCTCGATGTCCGGGCTCTCTACCCTCTCCCCAGACCTGAATTTCTGTTCCAGAATATTTCCCGTTAGCAAGCTCTTCAGCTTAGTTCGAACGAATGCCCCCCCCTTTCCGGGTTTAACGTGCTGAAAATCGACGATGATGAAGGGTTCCCCGTTCACTTCAATCTTGAGCCCCTTTCGAAATTCAGATGTAGTGGGCATGGCTCTCTCCCCCTTAAGTCACTCTACACCCTCAATCTCCTTGGACAGACCGGTAAGGACTTCGCATCCATTTCCCGTCACCAACACCATATCCTCAATTCTCACGCCGCCCCATCCGGGTATATAGACCCCCGGCTCAATAGTAAACACCATCCCTTCCTCTACAACGTCCTTACTTTCGGGACCGATTACCGGGTTCTCATGGACGGCTAACCCGACACCATGCCCTGTCCCGTGGCCAAAGTAGTCTCCGTATCCTGCATCCTTGATCCAACCGCGGGCTACGGCATCGAGCTCCATTGCTTTCATCCCGGGGCGGATGGAGGAAATGGCCTTATCGTGGGCATCTTTAACGATTTGGTAAACCTCTTTCTGACGGCGATTCGGCTTCCCACAAAAAAAGGTACAGGTTTCATCCGAATAGTAGCCTCGATATCGAGCCCCAAAATCTATGATGACGAACTCTCCTTTATGGATCCTTTTCTCGCTGGGTTTGCCGTGGGGAAGGGCGGCTCGGTCTCCAGAGGCGACGATCGTTTCGAAAGCTATGTTATCGGCACCGTTACGCCTCATGGAAAATTCCAACTCCAATGCGATTTCCCTCTCCTGGTTACCAGGCATTACCCTCCATACATTTTCCCTCAAACTTTTGGAAGCGATATTGATGGCCCTTTTTATTCGACCTATCTCCTCATCATCCTTCACGGCTCTGATGTTCCTTACCCTTTCATTGATGGGAATGAATTCACCGCCGCTTACCTTATCAGCGAGTTCTCTATGAGCCCCGTAGGTTACATCTTGGGCCTCGAAACCTATTTCCCTCAATCGCAAGTCATTTATGAGATTGGATAATCCCTCGATTTTCTTTTTATATTCGATGACCTCAAATCCCGAAACCTCTTCCCTGGCCTGAGTTGTATAACGAGAATCGGTCAAAAAAAAGCCTTTGGTTTCGGTCATCACCAGGGCGGCATCGCTCCCCGTGAACCCGCTTAGGTAATGGACGTTCTCTAAGTTGGTAATCAGAATCCCATCTACATTGCCGTCCCTTAGGATCCTCTTAATACGATTGATCCTTTCCTGTCCCATCCCCAGTACCGAATTCCCTCTCCTAAGTGGATTTCTTTTTGGTGTGTTGAATCCGGTCGAGCCATGTCTTAAGCTCCCCAATGGCACGCTCGATGCCCTCTTTGGGCTTTATCGACGCACTGGCCCCTCCCGATTCCCTCAAGTGCAATTCCAGTTCCCTCACCTTTTCCTTGTATCTGATGCTGGTCGGGTTTTGCCTGAGGAGTTGTTGGTAGATCTTGTAAGCCTTTTCGATATTTTCCCCCTTTAGGTACAGTTCGGCTAGGGTTTCAGTAGCGATATTGGCTTCCTCTTCCATGGACCACCCGTAAGTAGAGCCGCTTGCTCAAAAAAGTAGGTTAAATCCCCTCGTTAGTCAAGTTCAAATTAGCTGAAACTCTTCAGCTTCTTTGAAAACGTATGTTTTCGCGCCCCTTTGTTTTTGAAGTCTTCCGATCCATCTGGGTCAGAGAATGAGCGGTTTGCGACCCGAAGAAATTTAGGAAGTTATTGACAAAATAGTCAATTTCGATGTATGAGAGGAAGTCAAGGTAATCGATGGAGGGGTGGATAGTGGCCAAAAGAAGTCGAATTTCCAAGAAGAAACTAAAGCAGCCCGACGAGTTTATTTCCACCGCGGCCAGGATACTATTGTGGACGAGGGAAAATCTGAGGCTTATCCTCATGGGCATCATTATAGGCGCATTGGTAGCGTTTTCGATTGTCTTCTGGCGCATAAGAACGAAAACCAGAGAGGCAGAGGCGCTTAATTCATTTCATCGCGCTTCGGAGATCTTAATGTCCGCCGAGGATCCCTCTTCGAGTGTTTATCGAGAGGCCATGGATGAATTTGAACGGATCCAAAGGGAATATCCCCATACGGATGCCAGTCAGTTAACTCAATTACAGTTGGGGCAAGAGTTTCTTAAATTGAAGAAATATGATAAGGCCGTGGAAACATACCGTAAATTTCTGGATAGCAACCCCGGGGAAAGGCTGTATCGCCTTTTCGCCTTGCAAAATTTAGGGTATGCCTATGAGGGCCAAGGTGATTACCAAAGGGCCTTGAATTCGTTCCAGGAACTCGTGGACATGGGGGAAAGCTTTCTCCAGCCTTGGGGGTATCTTAATATGGGCAGGTATTATGAAAAGCTGGGTAAAAGGGAGGAAGCCCTTAGGAATTACGGGTTTTTTCTGGAGAAATTCCCGGATTCGATCATGGTTCCCATGGTGAAGAATAAAATCGGCGTACTAGAGGGATCATCCAATCACGCAGGATCAGCAAAGTAAAGGACCTATCCCGCGTACATCCTGATGTAACCCATGATGTACTCTCGGACCGCCTCCTTGGATCGGTAGATACCAAAATGCCCCTCGCAGAGGATATCTGCATCCAGCTTCAGCAATTCCTTCATAGAAATGCGCCACTGATTAATATCCGAGCCAAATCTGGCCATGAAGGGGCCATGGATATCCTGGCCAAAGAGGATACGTACTCCCCGATCAATATAGAGGGAAATGGAGCCTGGGGTATGGCCAGGGGTATGTAATCCCTGGAGGAAACCCCCTTCGAAATCGAACCTCATCTCTTTCCCCTCCAAAACCTGATCTACGTGGGTGGGTGGAAACCGAATCCCGTAAAGGTCCGATCCCGTCTTCGAGGTATCCCCCTCCTCAATGGCACGAGCATCCAGCGTATGGGCCCGCGATCCGGCAACCATAGTCCTTTCGGAAGTTCCCAGCGGCACCGATGTGATCGATGTGACAGTGGGTGAGCACAAGGGTGTGGAGCCTCTCTGGGTTAAGACCGAGGGACTTGATGTTATCCACCAACATGGGATAACTCCTTCCGGCACCGCAATCTATAAGAACCAGATCCCCGAGATCGATAAGGTAGACCGAGCAGTCCTCAGGGAGGGTTAACTCTGAGCCTCCGATCATGTATACTCCATCTTCTATTGTAACAGCCCCCATTTCCCACTCCCCTGTACATTAGCCGATTAAACGCATATTAACCTGAAGAGCACCCTTAACATAATCCAGCCCTTCATTCAATGCAACTTATCTCGGAAGTTACCTGAATTTAAAAGGGAATATTCTTGTAAGTCTTTAATTTTATTGAAATTATATGTTTCAGCAG
>DAOVGJ010000278.1 GCA_030672465.1 Pseudomonadota bacterium
ACTACATCCATGTGATTCAGGAGGATCAGCGGTTTTCTCGACCCATCGCCGCCCAAAGTGGCCAAGAGGTTGCCCCGTCCCGGGTGGGGTTCGAAGATGTCGCACGAAATGGATTCGTTCTCCAGTATCCTCCTGAGGAACTGAGCTGCCTCCATCTCGTTTCCCGGGGGATTGCTCGTATCAATTCGGATATATTCCCGAAGGATGTTCACCCCCTCCTGGGTAACGTTTCCCCAATCGACCTGTCCCCTCATATCATCTCCTCCTTCCTTTACGGATGCAACTCCCCGAAAAGGGGGACGATTCGAAATTGACCGACGTCGACCAATCCCCGATCCGTGATCCTGAGTTCGGGGATTACGGGAAGGGATAAGAAGGCGAGGGCCATAAAGGGGTCTTCCAATTTACAGCCCATATCTCGGGACATTTTTCTCATGAGTTTCAGTTTTCTCCCCACATGCTCTATGCCTTTATCGGACATGAGGCCGGCGAAGGGGAGGGCCAAAGCCCCCGATATCTTTCCCCTTCGAGCGATCACGAGGCCACCTCCCATCTCGGCTATTTGGGCTGCTGCTATTGCCATATCCATATCGTTATCTCCGACAACAACGATATTGTGGGCGTCATGAGCCACGGAGGAACCCATGGCCCCACCCCTTAATCCAAAGCCCCTCACGAAACCCAGCCCGATGTTCCCCGAAGCAGTATGCCTCTCGAAGACGGCTACCTTGAGGATGTCCCGCTCCGGATCCGCTTTCGCCTTCCCATCCCTTATGGTTACCGGTTCAACGACTGACTTGGTAACCAGCTGACCGGGAATGATCTCGATGATCTTGGCAAGGCGCCCCTGCGCCCTTATTACAATAACCTCTGGGCTGATGGACCTCACCTTCACGGTATTTCTCATCTCCACCCCTTTGGGGGGCATAGTCTCGGGCAACATCTTCCCTCCCCGGGCTACCAACCTTCCGTCCTTGAAGACGCGGTCCACGATGAATGAGCCTAAATCATCGAGGACGACGAGGTCCGCTCGAAAGCCGGGCACAACTGCCCCGACGTCCCTCAGCCCATAAGCCTCAGCTACATTGATAGTGGCCATCTGAATCGCCGTAATGGGGCTCAATCCAAGCCTAATGGACTTGCTGCGGATGAAATCGAGATGCCCCTCTTCCATCAAGTCGTCGGGATGCCGATCATCCGATGCGAAGAGGCATCTTCGGGCATTCTCCGAGTTCACTAAAGGAAGGAGGTCTTCCAGGTTTTTGGCCATCGAACCTTCCCTGATCAGGATTGCCATCCCATTGCGGAGCTTTTCCCTGGCCTCCTCCAGGCTCGTGCATTCGTGGTCCGACCGAATGCCGGCGGTAATGTAAGCAGCAAGGTCCTTTCCCCTAAGGTCCGGACAATGACCGTCAATGGGTTTTCCCCGGGCCATCTCAATTTTTCTCAGCATATCGGGCATGCACTGAATCACACCGGGGAAATTCATTACTTCCCCCAGGCCCAGCACCCACTCCTTATCCCTCAGGCCTTCCAAATCTCGGGCCTCCAGTCGTGCCCCAGAGGTTTCCATCTCCGTTGCGGGAACACAGGAGGGAAGCATAATATAGGTGTTGAGGGGAATGCCATCCGCCATCTCAGCCATGAGGGTTATCCCCTCGACCCCCATCACGTTTGCGATTTCATGGGGGTCGCTAATAACAGAAGTCGTGCCCCGGGGAACTACTGCCTTCGCATATTCGGGAGGGGTTACCATGCTACTTTCTATGTGGACATGGGCGTCTATAAATCCGGGACAGACGAATTTTCCCCCTAAATTCATCTCCCTCTCCGCCTCATAGTGACCGATACCCACGACGGTATCTCCATATATGGCCACGTCCGCGGGATAGATTTCTCCGGATAAGACATTGATCAGGTTTGCATTTTTCAAGAGGAGATCTGCCCTCCCCTCTCCTCGGGCAGTTTTGATCTTATTCTCGAGCTCACCAGGCATCATAACTCCTGAAAAAACGTGAAAGAATTTTGGGTAATCGCTTGTTGCGAAGGGGAAGACGGGCAATTTCCCCCATTTGAACCCGGGGGGGTGAATTTGGACACAAAGTGGCGCTTGAGCGCTCATTTACCGGGAGCGAGCTTCGAAATGGCCAGAAGTCTTCTCAATGAGCGAAAGGGGATTTGGGGAACAACGCATTAAGAATTGACATGGAAATCCCCTCTCATTCATTCCGATATAAGTCATCCCTCGGGATTTCTCGCAGGGGGGATTTTCCCCTCGGTTCCCAAGGGGGTGGTGTTCTCCTCAGTAGGTATCTTAAGCCTATCCCCGGGATAAATCCTGCTGGCGTTTTGGATTCCGTTCCAATGACAGAGGCTTTCCAAATCAATTCCCGTAAAACGCGAAATCCCCCAGAGGGTATCGCCCTCCCTTACGGTATAGATAGAAGCCCTCCCCTCGTGGTTAAAAAGACCCCTCTCCAGATTCAACCCCTTCGCCATCTTTCCCTTCCCGAATTTCTTCCTTCCCCTAACAGGAATGATGAGAGACTGGCCGGCCCTAATTCGGTGCTTGTTTCCAATGCTGTTCATCCTCGTGATGGCCCCAATATCGGTGCGGTATTTCAGGGCGATATGAGAAAGGGTCTCATCGGAACGAACCACGTGCCTCCGGAACGTTACCTTCTCCGAGGGGCGAATTTTGGAGAAGTTCCTCACGAAGACCTCCTTTTTTCCATACGGAAGTTTCAGCTCGTAATCGGGGAAGTTTGGCGGCGTACACCATCTCCTCAATTCGGGATTAAGCCGTTTCAATTCCTTATAGGTCGATTCCGATGCCTTGGCGATTACCCGCAAATCAGTGGCGGCGTTCACCTTCACCGTTTCAAAGCAAATCGGCTCTTCGTATGAAATGTCCGTAAAACCATAGGCCTCCGGGCTTTTAGCGATGAGGGCGGCGGCGATTATTTTGGGAATGAAGTTTTTGGTCTCCCTTTTTAAATACGGGTACTTGGTCAATTCCCAAAAATCCTCGGTTTTGTATCTCTTGATGGCCCTCAGGATCTTCCCCTCTCCGGCATTGTAGCCGGCTGCCGCCAAGTACCAGCATTCAAACCGGTCGTAGAGATGCTTCAGGTACCTGGCGGCCGCGATTGTCGATTTCACCGGATCCCTCCGCTCATCGATCCACCAATTTACCCTGAGCCCATACCGTTTTCCCGTGTGATACCTGAATTGCCAGAGGCCCATTGCCTTTCGCCTCGAATAGGCACGGGGATTGTATCCACTTTCGATTAAAGCCAGATAAACCAGGTCCTCGGGCAGCCCTTTTTCCCTCAAGAGCTCTTTCATCAAGGGAATGTACCTCCTCGATCGTGCGAGCCAGCGGCTGAAGACCTTCCGTCCCCTGGTCTGGTAGTATTTGATGAACTGTTCCACTTTTCCGTTGATGATGATTGGGATATCAAACTCGGGTTCCTCAGCCACCTCTTCTTCCTGGAAGGGAGCTCCATCTTGAAAGTATATCCCTGCCTCTGCCAGGAAATTGTCTTCATCTTCCGCGTGGAAGCCGGGGACCCACCAGTCCTCTCTTTCTCCTTGATATGGGCCTTGTTCCGCAGGGGGTAAATCCGGCTCGCTGAAGGCACGGGTCTCGTCATCCAAGGAGGGACCGGGAATGGACACAATGAGTTCCTGCTCTTCCCCTTCCCTTCCCGCAGGGGGCTTATCCGAAGGGGAAAGGACCGCTATGTGAGGGAGTTCTGTCGTCTCATCAGTGGCTATGCCGGAAATTTCCCCAAGATTTGAGGAAGTCTCCGTTGGGGATGCTGAAGGTTGCCTTGTGGGTTCATAATCCAAGGCTCCCTTGTGAAGATGGGCGATATTTGAACAGGCCATCAAAAAGAACACGATTCCTACTACAACTAAATTCCTCATTCCAGGGTTCCTTTCTGGTGGGGTGTCTTTGCCGAGAACTAATTAGCAATTTCGGGGCCATATTCGTCAAACCTTTTATAGTACCTTTGTCGCTTTGTCAACGGAAATATTTTTCCTTTGAACCATGCGTGGCTTGTTCGTGGGGATATCAGGGGCAACCATGGCATGATCTGCTGCCTCTTTTGTCGGCTTCTATGGTGCCAACACATCTCCAACCTTAATCCACCATCTCTTTCCGTATCTCCTTGATTTGTATTCTAATTTGAAATTTCACCAAAGGCTTGTAGGTGAACTGATAAATTCTAAATTCGATTTTTCTTTTCATTTTCAGCCTTTACAAATTTAAGTGGTGGATTTTGGTCGGACCCTCATAGTTGACGAAGTCCCTTAAATTTGTTAGGATTCAAAATCAGGCATTCAAGCTCTTGTCCCTTTGTTACCTTTTTCCCACAGCAAATTCAGGATAACGCCTTTAAGGGAGCTTCTTTACTTTCTCGTTCACGAGACATGAGGGACCATGGTTTGCTGGGCTACGATCACCCAAATTCTCCTGGCCGTTTTTGTGGCAACCGCTTCCCTTGCACAGCCAAAGATCCTTTCCAACACCGTTTTTTTGTCTAAAAATAGCGCACTCTTGGGTGAAGAAATACGGGTTGCCATTCAACTCGATATTGAAAAGGGTTGGCACATTAACGCCCATAAACCACTTGATACATCCCTCATTCCAACAGAGGTCGTTCTGGAGAGGAATCCTCACTTCACATTGCAACAAATCCACTATCCGAAGCCCAAACACAAAACCTTCGAATTTATCCAGGCAGAGCTGGCGGTATATGAGGGCAAAGTGCTTATCTTTATGGACCTGGCTGTCTCCACCAAAGCAGTCCCGGGGAAAAGTCGGATTTCGGGGAAAATCAAATATCAGGCCTGCGACGATCGGAGCTGTCTTCTCCCAATGGAAGCTGGCTTTTCGGCTTTGATCCCCATCACCAAGGATCCAACAGAAGTCCGTTCCACCCACGCCGCGATTTTTCAGCCATCCGAAGAAACGATCTCTCCCAAAAGGCAGGATATTCCCTCTCCTACCCTAGTTCAAAGGGGAGTCATTTTTTCCCTCTTTATCATCTTCTTGGGGGGATTAGGGCTCAACCTAACGCCCTGTATTTATCCCCTCATCCCCATTACCGTCGGTTTCTTCGTTGCCCAAGGGGCAGGTAGCTCGCGGTGGGTTTTTGTCCTCTCCCTTTTTTACGTTTTGGGTATGGCAATCACCTACTCCATACTCGGAACGGTCACAGCCTTGACGGGAAGCCTATTCGGGTCAGCCCTGCAAAATCCGCTCGTCCTCCTATTGATCGCTTTCGTCCTCGTGGGTTTATCCCTTTCCATGTTTGGGCTCTACGAAATCAGGATGCCCGCCTTTATCACCCGGATTGCCGGGAAATCATCGCAGGGGGTCTTCGGGGCCCTTCTCA
>DAOVGJ010000057.1 GCA_030672465.1 Pseudomonadota bacterium
TACCGGGAGGACAACTACCAGATGTGCAATTTCTTCATGGGCATCACCACCCATGACAACCCGTACGATTTCGTCACCGTTAAACCGGTGGAGATCTTCACCCCAGCTCAGATCATGCATCCGGCTGATATGAAATTTCACAACTGGGTAAAATCGTGGAAGGAGATACGATAACAGGGATGCGTTAGGACTTTCTCTCCTTCGTCCTCGGCTAACTTTACTTGTGACATGAGTTGGCTGCTCGCAATTTGCATTCTCTTTCTGGTTGCCGCCAAAAAAACCCGCAGACCATCGTGGGAGGAGCCCCTGTAACGCAGGAATTCGCCGATGAAATTGGAGCAGATGCCTATGGCAAGGATGCCGTTTCGGGTGCCGAAAAGGCCAAAGAGCTCTTGGGGTTAACGTAATCCCTCCCTCTTTTTTTCCCGAGTTCAGGGAGGATCTGATGCCTTCCCTCTCCCTTGGATTAGCGGATTTGGAAAACGTGGTTTTGGTGCCTCATATCGGTAGCGCATCCATTGAGACCAGGACGAAGATGGCGGTGACGGCGGCGCGAAATTGTATCGCTGCCCTGAAGGGAGAGAGGCCTCCCAATCTCGTTAACCCGGATGTATTAGAGGAGCATCCCGCCCCTTGACCATCACGGAGGAGGATTTGTACTCCGCGGCCACGGAAAAACGCGATGGAAGAGTGATCAAAGCCATTTGCCTGGATCAGGGGAGAGATTTGAGGAGGGAGGTGATGTGCGTAATTCAAAAAATTATTGGGAACCATAAAGGGAAAAAGCAGCTTTAGGAGGTAACCATGGCTCGATTATTCGAATATCAAGGAAAAGAGTTGCTTAAGAAGACCAAAGTGCCAATTCCTCAGGGTGATGTCGCAACAACCCCCCTGGAGGCGAGGAAGATAGCGGAGAAGGTGGGTAAGCCCGTTGCCATCAAGTCGCAGATCTGGGCTGGGGGGCGCGGAAAAGCAGGCGGCATACAGTTTGCTCAAAACCCGGCAGAGGCCGAAAAGGTCGCGAGTAAACTCCTGGGGTCCGAGATTAAAAACCTCACGGTGGAAAGGGTGCTCGTCGAGGAAAAACTGGATATCGATCGAGAGTTTTACGCTGGCGTAATCATCGATGCCTCGAGGGAAGCCCGAGCTCCGGTTGTCATGTTCAGCACCGAAGGAGGCGTGGACATCGAAGAGGTGCCCTCGGAAAAGATCGCCCAGATGACCGTGGATGTCCTTCGGGGTCTCCGTTTCTACGATGCCCTCAACCTTGCCATCAGGCTTAAGGTCCCGACCCAACTCCTCCCGGCCATCGCCCAAGCCATACTCGGCTTGTATGAAACGTTTAAGGGGTATAACTGCCGTACAGCCGAAATAAACCCCCTCGTCTTAACCAAGGAAGGGAAGATATATGCCGCGGACTGCCGTATGTCCATCGACGACTCATCGGTATTCCGCCATCCAGAGCTGGGAATCGATGTCGCTCGCGAGTCACCCACTCCCCCTACGGAGCTGGACAAGATAGCCTGGCAGATCGAGGAAGGGGATCTCCGGGGAACCTGTTATATCGCCCAAATGGTCCCGGAAATCAAGGAGCTGGGCTATGTGGGCTACCATGGAATAGGAGGAGGAGGCGCCATTTTGGGGGTGGATGCCCTAAATCGACAGGGATTGAAGATTGCCAACTACGCCGATACCAGTGGAAACCCTACCGCTGCAAAGGTCTACCGAGCGGCCAAAGTCATCCTGGCACAGGCTGGCATCGAGGGCTATATGCTCGGGGGCTTCATCGTGGCGAATCAGGAGCAGTGGCACCATGCCCATGGGGTGGTGAAAGCCCTCAGGGAGGAACTGACAAATAAGCCTGGTTTTCCCGTCGTGCTCCTGCTCTGCGGAAATAAGGAGAAAGAATCCCTGGAGATTTTACGAGAAGGAACGAAGGATTTACCGGCGCGGGTTGAGATCTATGGTAGCGATAACGTGTATGAAACGGAGTTCTTGGCCAAAAGGATGAAGGCCCTCATTGAAGAATATCGAAGGGAGAGAGGGGTGAAGGAGGGATAGATCAATGATAGAATTCGAGGAGAGGACCATTAAGGTTATCATCGATGATAGCAAATGCCTCGACTGCAAGACCCATGTGTGCGCCGAGGCATGCAAAACCTACGACCGAGGAATCCTGGTGATCAAGGATGGTAAACCCACCCCGGCAGGGGATGCGGAATTTACCAAACGGGTTGGGACGGAGTGCCTGGCGTGCGAGTACGAGTGCTGGTTTAGGGGAAATAAGGCAATAAAGATCGAGGTGCCAATCCCCGAATTGGATGAGTACCGGAGAAAACACGGATTAACCTAAAAGGTGGTGAGGAAAATGGCTATTCTATTGGAAAAGGATACAAAGGTATTAGTTCAAGGCATCACGGGAAGGGAGGGTTCGGCACGGGCCGCATTTATGAAAGGGTATGGCACTAAGGTGGTGGCCGGAGTCACACCCGGTCGCGGCGGAGAGGAAGTGGCCGGTATACCAGTCTATAACACGGTGGAGGAGGCCGTTAATGAACAAGGCTCCGTAGATGCCAGCGTCACCTTCGTGCCCGGACCAGCCCTCAAGGGCGCCGTTCTGGAGGCCATGGATTCCGGAATTCGGTTTATCGTGATGCCAGTAGAGCGGGTTCCCCTCTACGATATCCTCGAGATGATGGCCTATGCGAAGCTGAAGGGAGCCCGCTTGCTGGGGCCTGGTGCAATCGGAATTATTAGCCCTGGAATTGCTGCTGCCGGCTGGCTTGGGGGTACGCCGGAGTTCGCCAAAAGGGTCTTCGTGCCCGGACCCGTAGGGGTTATCTCCAGAAGTGGTGGACAGTCCGGTACGGTCCCATGGACCATTAAGGAAGCCGGCCTCGGGGTCAGCACGGTATTGCATATTGGTACAGAGCCCGTAGTGGGCCAGTCTATGGGGGACATACTGCCCCTTTTCCAGGAGGATGGGGATACAAAGGCCGTTGCCATCTTTGGGGAAATTGGCGGCCCCTATGAAGAGGAAGCCGCAGCGGCGGTGAGGGAGAAGAGATTCACCAAGTCCCTCGTCGTCTATGTCGCCGGCGCGTGGGCTCCCGAAGGCATGCGATTCTCCCATGCCAGCAGCATCATAGAGAGGGGAAGGGGATCGGCCAAGGACAAGATAAGCTCACTCAAAGAGGCCGGAGTCCACGTGGTTGACCGACCCGATGAAATCGCGCCGACTCTTAAACGATTACTCAAAGCCTAAATAGGTACACGTATCCTAAAGACTTAACAGGAGGTGTGAAGATGACCGTAATGAGATCCGTTTTCTATGTTCCGGGAAATAATGAAAAATTGGTATCCAAAGCTCCCTCCATTTCAGCAGACATCATTACCCTGGACCTGGAGGATTCCGTTCCCCCCGCGGAAAAACCGAAAGCCCGGGAAATGACCAGGGAAAACTTGAAGTACGCGGGATCGGGCGGATCCATCGTGTACGTCCGAATCAACAATTGGGAAACCGAGATGACCAATGACGACTGTGAGGCAGTGGTCCATGAAGGGCTATCCGGCGTTTGCCTGGCCAAATGTGGTGGGCCGGAACACGTCATCCGTCTCGACTGGAAACTGGAGGAACTGGAGCGAAGGAGAGGGTTGGAGATAGGCAGCATCGCCATCCAGCTTTTGATCGAGACGGCAAAGGGAGTAATAAACGCCTATCCCTCAGCCATTGCCAGCAAGCGGGTCAACTCCCTCATCTTTGGCGCAGTGGACTACACAAAAGACATGAGGGTAAAGCTCACCTCCGAAGGGGAGGAGCAATACTATGCCCGGGCTCACACACCTGGTGCCGCCAGGGCGGCGGGCTGCGTCGCCATTGACTGTCCCTTTGTCGCTTATAAGGATATAGAGGCCTTTGAAAAAAGCACCAGCTTCGGGCGACAGTTGGGCTACGAGGGAAGGATGCTCATTCACCCGGGCCAGATCGAGCCGTCTCACCGGATCTACACCCCATCCCCGGAGGATGTGGAATGGGCACAGGGGGTAGTGAAGGTCTTTGAGGAGGAGGGAATTGCCAAAGGAGCGGCGGCCGTCTCCTACCAAGGGAAGATGGTGGATACCCCCGTTTATGAGAATGCGAAGACGGTGCTCGCCACCATGGAGGAGATATCCGCTTTGGAGGCTCAGCGGAAGTAGCTTGAATCTCAGATCAAGAACTACCCGTCGAATTTTATCATGGGGTTTGGGCAATGCGGATCATCTTAATCGGCCAGGGACCCTTCGGGGAGAGGGTATTGGAGGCCTTGATCCAAAAGAGGGAGGATGTGGTCGGGGTCTTCTGTCCCCCGGATAAACGAGGGGAGCCGATGAAGGAATTGGCCGAAGGATCGTCCATTCCCATCTTTCGGCCGAACCAGATGCGGGACCCCCAGGTGTATGAGGTATACGCGGAGTTGCATCCGGACTTGTCAATGCTGGCATTCGTGACTGATATCATCCCCGGAAGGCTGCTCCGCGTACCTTCCCTCGGTACTATCTGTTACCACCCCTCGCTTTTGCCCAGACATCGCGGGGCCAGTGCCATCAACTGGGCCCTCATCAAAGGGAATACCCGTACGGGCCTGACGATCTTTTGGGTCGAGGAGGGCATCGATACCGGACCCATCCTGCTCCAGAAGGAGGTTGAAATTGGTCCCAATGATACTACGGGCTCCATCTACTTCAATGCCCTCTTTCCCATGGGTGTTGAGGCCATAGTGGAGGCTGTTGGATTGATAAGAAAGGGGGAAGCACCGAGAGTCCCCCAGGATGAATCGGAGGCTACCTATGAGCCCCCATGTGACGATATTGTCGCTGCCGTGGACTGGAAGAAGTCGGCTGAAGATTTGTATAATATAATAAGGGGCTGCGACCCACAACCGGGTGCCTACACGACCATCAAGGGAAAGAAGGTAAGACTTTACGATGCCAGGCTTCGTATCGGGGCCACGGAAAAACCACCGGGGGAGATACTCTCCATCGAAAAAGGAGGGCTCCAGGTAGCGGTAAAGGATGCCGTTATCAAAATCGGAAAAGTCAGAATCGATAAGGGAGATAAGATAGGACCACTGGAGTTCGCCCAAACGGTCGGCCTGACGAGGGGAGATCAATTGGGAAATTGATATCGGACATTAGAAGGGAGGATATTAATGGAACGGGAAAAAATGGTCGAGAAACTGGCTCAGGTCGTGGGGAAGGAAAACGTCCTTGCGTCGGAGACAGACCTGATGCTCTACGGTTACGATGCCTCCCTATACAAGGGAAGGCCCGATTGCATCGCACTTCCGGGCTCAACCGAGGAGGTTTCAAAGATCGTTACGTTCGCCCACAAGGAAGGGATTCCCATCGTTGCCAGGGGATCGGGGACCAACCTGAGCGGAGGTACCGTCCCAGCCCGGGGGGGAATTGTTCTCCATTTTTCCAGGATGAACAGGATCTTGGAAATCGATACCCAAAACCAGAGGGCCGTGGTGGAACCAGGGGTCTACACCCTGGTGTTCAAGAACGAACTGGCCCCCTACGGATATGTCTACAAACCAGACCCTGCCAGTGAGAAGGTCTCCACCTTTGGCGGGAATTTCGGTGAGAATTCTGGGGGACCCCTCTGTCTCAAATATGGGGTGACGACCAACCACATCTTGGGGGCGGAGGTGGTCCTCGATAATGGGGAAATCATCTGGGTCGGCGGCAAGGCCTTGGACAATCCGGGGTACGATTTGACCGGGGTCCTTGTAGGTTCTGAGGGAACCCTGGGGATAGCCACCAAATTGATCCTGCGAATCATGGTGAAGCCGGAGGCCGTTAAGACCATGCTGGCCATCTACAATACCCTGGAGGATGCCAGCAATACGGTTTCGGCCATCATCGGCGACGGAATCATTCCTGCCACCCTGGAGATGATAGATAAACTCACCATCAAGGCAGTCGAGGAGTCGGTCCATGCCGGCTATCCGCTGGATGCCGAGGCTGTTCTCCTCATCGAGTTGGATGGTCTCAAGGATGGAATGGAGAGACTTGCTGAACGAATTATGGAGATCTGTAAAAAGAACAACGTCCGTGAAGTCAAGGCCGCAAAAAATGAGCAGGAGAGAACCCAACTGTGGGCGGGTCGGAAAGGGGCCTTTGGTGCCGTTGCTCGACTACGGCCTAACTACCTGGTCTGTGACGGAACCGTGCCCCGAACCAAACTCCCCGAGGTTTTGGCCAAGGTGATGGAGGTGGGTAAGAAGTA
>DAOVGJ010000197.1 GCA_030672465.1 Pseudomonadota bacterium
GAGGATTCCCTCGTCCATGCTGGTAAGGATGGTTACCGCCAAAATGAGGGGCTTTGGTATATTGAGCTGTTTGGCAATGTTCCTGGAGGATTCCACCGTCCGTTTCATCATCTCGTATCCACCCATGGAATGAACGGTGAAAATCGCTGAGCCGAGCTTGGCCGCCTCCTCACCCGCTTTTGCCACGGTATTGGGGATGTCATGGAACTTGAGGTCCAGGAAGACCCGTTCCCCCTTCCTCCTGATCATATCGATGACCTTCGGCCCTGAGTGGGTGAAGAGTTGCTTACCCACTTTAAAGAGGCCAACGTGGCCCTTTAAAAGCCCGACGAGCTCTTGGGCTTCGCCGAAGTGCTCGACATCAAGGGCAAATATGAGCCTCTCCCGCGGGTCCATCATCAACACATTCCATATTTTTCAAGGCGAAGAAGATAATGAAAACGATGCCTTTGTGATCTATTCGTATGGAGGTGTCATCCTTGATATAGTAGAAGTTTAATCCGGAGTCAACCGAATCTTAGCTTCAATTTTTTGGCTTCTTGACGGGGCTTCCTAAAACCCTGAGGGTAACCCGCTACACGGGTCATGTGACAAGGAATTGTTCCCAAATCCCCGGAGCGAGCATCAAAGGATTTCCGGCAACCATCCCTAAGGAAGCGGAACGCACGGTTCACCTGAGAGGTCAAGTTAAGGTCAAGGCTAAGTCCTTCGGTTCATAAGTTCGATTACGAACATATTTAGACTTCGGCTGAGCGACTCGACATGAGCTCGTCGATATGTCTCAGTCGAAGCCCTCAGGACTTAGTGCTGCCCTCGGCCATGAGCCCTCGGCGTGAGCAGTTCGGCCTTGAGCTCACTGCCGAAAGGCTCGGTCGAACGCTCGGGCCGAATGGAGTGAGCATTTGCTCAGATCCTGCTGCAGAAAATACGTCATTGCATTTGCGAATCGAAGCACTAAGGTTGAGAAAGATGGAGTGCTGCAACAACCCCCGCCTTGACCTCAACCTTAGCCTCAGCCTTTCCCCTCCAGCCTCTTAACCTCAACCTGCTGAGGGGTGATGAACCTCGAAGCGCCCCTCCTCTTTTGACAACTCCCACTTCTCCTGGTATATTTTTAAAGGCTTTTTCGGGAAAAGGCCCCAACGCCGACGGGCTTGCCAGCGAAAATCACATGGAATCGTCAAGGGAATGACCATAATGGCCACCTCGGAAGAGATAGCCGAAGAGAATAGGAAAATCAGGTTCCTGAGGATATTGGTGGATTTCTCCATACATCTCATCCTCCAGGGCGACCTTCCGTTTGAAGAGGCCCTCAAGGTGATTGAAGGGGTTAAAGGTCACGCATGCCGCCTTTTCCCCGGGAAGGAGGAAACCTTCGAACTGATCTATCGCCCCAGGTTTAGGAGGATACTGGTGGAGAAATACGGCCCATCACCCCTGCAATGAGGCCTCCATCTCCTCATGTATCAAGGCCGAAACGGTCTCCGTGACCTTATCCTTTTCTATCAGGGTTGTTTCCCCGTTTTTTCGACGCCTGATTTCAACGAGTCCTTTTTTTAGGTTCTTCTCGCCGATGGTTAACCTCAAGGGGATGCCGATAAGATCGGCGTCCTTAAATTTTACCCCTGGGGTGGAATCACGGTCATCCAACAATACTTCCACCCCGTTGCTCGAAAGAAGACGATATATCCCCTCCGCCGTTTTCATAAGGGCCGCGATTTTATTATTTACCGGGACCACGATGGCCTGAAAGGGGGCGATGGGCATTGGCCAGATGATTCCATCTTCGTCATGATACTGTTCGATGGCAGCTGCAGCAGTTCTTCCGACGCCGATGCCGTAACACCCCATCACGATTTCCCTCTCCCGACCATTTTCATCCAGATAGGTCGCCTTTAGGGCCTTGCTGTATTTCGTCCCCAATTTGAAGATGTGGCCGACCTCTATCCCTCTGAAGAAACTCAGTGATTTCCCGCAGCGGGGACAGAGATCCCCCTCCCTTACCATCTGTAAATCCGCGAATTGATCGACTTTGACATCTCGGCCGAGGTTGACATTGATATAATGGGCATCCTGCTCATTGGCCCCGGTGACGAAATCAACCATGGGCTCGATGGAATAATCGGCGATAATCTTGACGGAAAGCCCTACTGGTCCCGCGAACCCCTTGGAAGCCCCGGTCGCCCCGAGGACCACATCATCCGAGGCCAGTTTGACGTCTTCGCATCCCAGGTGGGTTCCGAGCTTCGTTTGGTTGATTTCGCGGTCTCCGCGTATCAGGGCTGCAGCAACCCCTTGATCTGTTTCGAAGATGAGCGTTTTTACCAAATCCCGAGGCCTCACCTTTAGGAATTTGGTCACATCCGCCACGGTTTTCATATCGGGTGTTTCCACTTTCTTGAGGGGATTTGGGGTTTTCCCCGGGCCTTTGGCCCGAGGCCGAGTTCTCTTGGCCTCCGCTTTTTGAATGTTGGCCGCATAATCACAGGATTGGCAGCTGACGATGGTCTCCTCCCCCGTTTGGGCCAACACCATAAATTCGTGGGATGCGGTTCCCCCGATGAGGCCCGTTTCCGCCTCGACGACCTTGAAGGTAAAGCCGCACCTCGTGAAGATTCTCCTGTAGGCCTTATACATCTCTTGGTAGCTTTTCTCCAAACCGGCCTCATCGGCATCGAAGCTATAGGCGTCCTTCATGATGAATTCCCTGCCCCTCATCAGCCCAAATCGGGGACGGATCTCATCCCGAAACTTGGTCTGGATCTGATAGAGGTTCAGCGGCATCTGGCGATATGACCGGATCTCGCGTCGTGCGATATCAGTGATGACCTCCTCGTGGGTGGGTCCGAAGCAACAGTCCCGGTCATGGCGATCCTTCATACGAAGGAGGTCTTTTCCATATTCCTCCCATCGTTGGGTCTCCATCCATAGCTCGGCGGGTTGGATACAGGGAAGCAAGACCTCCTGGGCTCCCGCTCGGTTCATCTCCTCCCTGATGATTCTTTCCACCTTTTGAATTACCCTCAGCCCCAGGGGCAGGTATGAGTATATCCCCGCTGCCAATTTCCTGATCATTCCCGCCCGATACATCAACTTATGGCTGATTACTTCCGCTTCCGCGGGATCCTCTTTCAGGGTCGGTAGCATAAACTGGGAATAACGCATAGATCAACTCCTTTTCGATAGAACCCGTTCCGCTCGCAGAGGGGCTCAAGCGCATTACATGGCATATAATATGTCGATGCTGGCTTTGTCAAGGGATTTCGCCCCTGGAGGTTTGCCGGGTTTTTGGGAAAAGACACCGGGTTCCGAAGAGGGGGTTAGAAGAGAAGCCCCTCGATTTCTCCGAATCCCTTGATCCTGAGAAAAATGGCGAGGATTAAGACCAGGATGAGGGCGAAGGCCACCCAATAGTCCCTTGCGATAAATCTGGCCTCAAGGAGAAAGGTTCTTTTTTTCATGGCTCGGAAGGCCTTGGACTCCAGCGCCATGGAGAGTTGGTTGGTATAACGAAGCGTAGTCAAGAAAATCGGAATGAGCAGGGGAATATATTTTTTCGTCCTGGATAGGAGCCCCCCTTCGCGAAGGTCGAGTCCTCTCGATTTCTGGGCTTGGGCCACCATTGTTGCGGACCCCATAATGGTGGGGGCTAAGCGCAGTGCCGTACAGAAGGCGAAGGTGAACGAGTAGGGAAGGCCCAGTTTTACCAACCCGATGGCCACCTCCTCATTCTTGGTAGTGGATAGGAAGATCATTCCCGCAACGATCATACTATCGATCTTTATGCCATTCGATATCCCGTAGAGGACGGGTTCTACCTGGAATTTCCAGAAAAGAGGCCTTACCCCCTTTGCCTGGATGGACCAGAGGAGAACCGTCAGAATTCCGATGGCCGTCAAGAGGCCGGCAATCCTCCGGATGTTTCTCAGGGATCCCGAGAGCGCACCGTGGGTGAAGATGGCCATGGCCACGACCATCGCATAAAGCGGATGTTGCTGTAGTGAGGCGACGATGAAGCTGCTTAAGAGGATCAGCAGCTTCGTCCTCGGATCGAGCCTATGAATGGGGGTTTTTTTATCCAGATAGAGGTAGAAACTCATGGCACCAGGCATTTCCCGCATTCTTCGGGGGAAAGGAAGGCGAAATCCCCCAATTCCCTGCCAAAAGCGACCATTTGTGGCGGCTTCAGGGAGGCCTCCCTCAGGCCATCAAGGTCCGAAAGGATTTCCCTCGTTTCCCCATCCCGTATGACTTTTCCGTCCTTCATGACGATCACCCTCTGGGCATAGTGGGATACGATCCACAAGGTATGGGTCACCATGATGATGGTGTGTCCCTTTTCGTTCAATTCTCGTATGAGCTCCATCATCCTCATGCTCTCTTGGTAATCCATACCCGTTGTCGGCTCGTCTAATACGATCACCTTCGTCGTGGAGGCCAACACCGATGCGACGGCGAGCCTCTGTCTCTCCGCCTTGGTTAGGGAAAAGGGATCCGCTTCCCTCGAATCCAGGAGGTCAACCGCCTCCAGGGCTCTGTCAACCCTTTCGACGATGGCTTCCTCCGGAAAGCCGAAATTTCTGGGCCCGAAGGAGACTTCGTCGACGACCCGTTCCGCAAAGATTTGATGGTCCGGATTTTGGAAGACGAATCCAATCTTTCGCGCCAATTGGAGGATGTCCGTCTCCCTTACCTTAACCCCTTCTACCCGCACCTCCCCTTTCGTCGGGACCAATAGCCCATTGAAATGCTTGATGAGGGTCGTCTTTCCGGACCCATTCTGGCCCACGATGGCCACAAACTCTCCCTCTCTGATTTGGAGGTCGATACCCCTGAGGGCTTCGACCTCTCCCTCATAGATATATTCGAGCCCACTTACCTCGATGAGAACCCGGCCATATCGATGTGCCCTCAGCCTATCCATCTCCACCAGGGACCGGTACTTTCCCTCATCGATTCTCCATCCCTCCTTCCGGAAATGTTCCAGACCCTCCTCAAGGGTGAGGGGAAGGTATTTGGACCCACATCGGGCGAAGAGCTCGGTGACGGGGATGGGCCTGATTCCGGTTTCCCATAAGAGGTCCACCTCTCTCAATATCGTTTTCGGAGGGCCCATTGCCATGATTTCCCCTCCCTTGAGAAGGATAATCCGGTCAGCACCCAAGACATCTTCAATACTGTGTTCGACCATGATCATGGTGATGGAGTCCGATTCCTTAACCCTTCTGGCGATGGCAAAGATATCGTCCTTGCCCATGGGATCCAATTCGGATGTGGGCTCATCGAGGCAGAGGAGATTCGGTTCCATGGCGAGCACGGAGGCAATGGCCAGCCTCTGTTTTTCTCCC
>DAOVGJ010000188.1 GCA_030672465.1 Pseudomonadota bacterium
TCAAGCTCGTTCCCATGGGCGTAGTCAAGGGATAGGGTTCTGGATTTCCTGAGTTTTTAGGGGACTCCTTTGTTTCTGAGCGTAATCTGCTGAAGAAGTGGGGTACCCTTCGAAGGTGAGTAGGAAGGGGAAGGCCAGCCCTTTAGAGGCTGGAAGGGGCAAGTATTCCCCGCCTGCGAACCCCGAAGGGTCACTTCGAAGGCATGGAAGCGAAGGAACAAGGGAGTCACCTACAGAAATATATAATTTCCAATAAAATTAAAGAGTTACAAAAATATTGCCTATAAAACTCAGGAAACTCCAGGGGATAGGGTTTTACGATTGAGAATGTAGAGGTGAGAACCGGGGGGTTTTGGGAATGCCCGCCCCTTTTTTGTACCCCCGATCGGGAAAAAGGATGGAAAGGCGTAAAGATTTATACCAGAGGGCATGGAACCTCTGGCTTATCATTGGCGTTTCGACAATGGCCTTGTGGGGATGTACCGGGCTCTATTTTCACCGTATCCCCCTCGAGAAGGCCTCCCCACCCGTGGGGGTGATATCCAACTTGGCGTTTCGAGAGCAGTGGCAGGGGTTCTTTTGGTATGGGGAGAAGATCGGGTTTTCCCATTTTCGGATTGAAGAAGCAGATGATCTCCCCGGGTCCTTTAAAATCTCCTCCGAGGCCGTTTTTCGGTTCAAAATGTTGGGGATCAAAAAGGAATCCTTTTTCAAGGAGGTTGATTACGTCACCTCTGACTTACGGCTGCTTAGGATGCATGGGGAGCAAAAACTGGATGGAAAGATGCGGAGGGTGGAGGCAGTGGTAGTGGATGGAGGCATAAGGGTGAAAACGGAAACGGAGGGAAGGCGCACGGAACGCCAAATCCCCGTTGAAGGTCCCATCTATCCTTCCGTTGCCCAATATCTCTATCCGCCCCTGAAGGGGATGGATATCGGGAGAAGATATCGATACCGCATCTTCAATTCCCAGGACCTTTCGGTGATGGAGGTCAATCAGAGGGTGCTGGCTTTTAAGCAGAGCGATCTCTTCGACGGACCGGCCTTTGAGATAAAGACGGAAGTCTCGGGGATCAATCCGAAATTGTGGATTAACACGCGGGGGGAAATGGTCTTTGAGATGGTGGGGGTTCTAATCACGGCGAAGGAGGATGAGCACTCGGCCAAGAGGTTTATCTATGAATCGAGCCTATCCAAGAAGGATATCCTCTTGGACTATAGTTTGGTCAAAGTTGATCGTACTATTCCTAACCCACGGTCATTGCGATTACTCCATGTGCGGCTGAAAGGGCTAGATGAACCGGCATTGGTCGTCTCTGATGAAAGGCAGCGAGCCCGCATCAAAAAGGAGGGGGATACCTCGGTTGTGGAATTCATCGTTTCCCTCGAAAAACGAGATGAAAAAGACTCCCTGATGCTTCCCATCTCAAAGAGGGAATATGTGCGCTTCCTCCAGCCATCCTTCCAAATCGAGAGCGGAAATACGGAAATTATCCAAAGGGCGAAGGCAATCCTGGATGGAGAGAGAAATAGCCTCATGGCTGTAGAGAAGCTGGCCCATTGGGTGAGCGATAACATGGAAGATGCACTGGTGGAGTCCTTTTCAGCTCTGGATGCCCTCCATAGGAAGAAGGGGGAATGCCAAGCCCATGCCTACCTTTATACCGCCCTCTGTCGAGCTGCCGGGATTCCGACCAGGGTCGTTTCCGGGTTGGTCTATATGGAGGAGATGGGGTTCCTCTACCATGCATGGGCCGAGAGCTTCATAGGGTATTGGATCGCTGTGGACCCCACCTTTGATCAGATTCCCGCCGATGCTACCCACATTAAATTGGCGGAAGGGGAGGGCTTTCACCATCTCAGTCCGTTGGTAAATGTCATCGGACGCCTCGAGGCGACCGTTGTGGACTACAAGCCTTGATTTCCGATACGTCCCGCCTGAATTTGCTCGGGCTTTCGCCTCAACTGGATTTTCCTGAATTACTCCCCCGTCATATGGCGTTACGTCAACTCCACGACCTTCCCGAGATCATTGCGTGCACAAGGGGATTTCTCAGACACAAGGGTGAGATGGGGGGATTTTACGCATGAGAGCAGCTGGAATGGCATTGAATTTGCTTAAAAAACAATGGGCATTTGCTATAGGGTTTTTTGAGTTGATGAAGATGCGGTTAGAAAGGTTTATGTTTTCTTTTTTCCTGGCCCTTCTCGTTTCTCTACCCTTTTTATCGGCCAGCGCGTTGGGGGGGAATGAGCACTGGGGAAGGGTGAGGATGAAAATTGAAAAGGATGGGAAAATACAGCCTCCGAAGGGGGTTGAAGTTAGGTCGGTGGAAAACGGGAAGGAGTATATACTGATCATCCTCGATGCCTCGGGGAGTATGTGGGGTCAAGTCTCACTGAAAGGGCCGGACAACCCACGTGTTCAGAAATGTAAGATTGAGATCGCCCAAAAGGTGCTGGAGGAATATATCGACGATGTGGATGAAGCGAAGGTTAACATAGGATTGAGGGTCTTCGGGCGACACAGGGAAATGGGATGCAAGGACTCTCAATTGATTATCCCGGTGGGGCCTCTGGACAAGGAGGCCTTCAAGAGGACGGTGAGGAGGGTTAAACCCGGCCACTTGGGGAAAACCCCCATCGCTTACTCCCTTCGCAAGGCGCTGGTAGATATCTCGACACCCAATGATATTCGGCGATTTCTCGACTCCGGGGAATTTTCAGGGGGTAAGAAGAGCATCATCCTGATCACCGATGGTAAAGGAGGCTGTGATAGCATTGAAGAGGTAAAGGGGTTGGAGGAAGACCTTAGGCTCCTCGGAGTCGATATCGTGAGGATCAACGTAATCGCGTTGAAAGTTCCTGAGGAGAGGAAATCCGACGATGTGGCTGAGCCGGGAATTCAATTGGATATGGAGGTCCATTTGAAGAAGATTAGCCGGAGCACTGAGGGGCAATATATCAGCATTGAAGCAAAACCCGGCATGGGCATAGAGGAATTTGAGAGACAGTTTAGTAAGTCAATGAGAATAGTGGCCCCCACCAATACCAGAGAGAGGCTTCTCAGCCTTCTCTACCGAAGCATTGATCGTATAAATGGATTCATCTCAACCCATATGTCGGCCACCCTCATCCCCTTCACGATTCTCTTCTCCATATTCTTCGTCTTCGCAATGAAATGGTTCTTCCAGAGATAGTCAGCTTTCACACAATCCTGGATTGTACGGGTTACCCGTAGGACAGCGGAGTTGTCTCGGGACCCAGGAAAGTCCGGCCAATTTCCCGTTGACTTCTCATCAGGGGGAGACTAACCTTAATCCCGCTTGTTAAGGAGACGGTTGAGAGGAGGGAAGAGATGGAAAGGGTGGATTCCCTCATGAGGGAAATGAAGGATCTCTTGAGGCCGTTGGAGGAGAGGATTCTCAGGCATCCGTATCTTGCTGATTTGGAGGGGAGGAAGATCGGGCGCGAAAAACTGAGGTATTTCGTTGGTGAACAGCATCACATCATTACCAGCGACCTTCGAAGCGTTGCCCTGCTCCTTTCGAGGCATGGCCTCCCACCGGGACGGGAATTTTTTTGGATGGTGCTCCAAGGCGAGGTCGAAGCCCTTAAAGGACTTGACCGGTTTGCTTCGGCACTGGGCGTATCAGCAGAAGAGCTGGAGGGATATGAACTATTACCCGAGGCTCAGGCCTACAAGGCATATATGGCATGGCTTTCGATCTATGGAAGTGCGGCAGAAGTGGCGGGGGCATTCCTGGCTAATTTCCCGGCATGGGGTGCGAACTGCGGGAGAATGAAAAAGGCCCTCATGGAGGGATATGGGTTTACAGGGGAGGACCTCTATTTCTTCGAACTGTTCAGTACCCCGGTGGCTGATTTCGAGGAAAAGGCTCGGCTCGTTATCGATGACGGGATATCCCATGGGGTTGAGACCACGGCCATCAAGGAGGCGTCGAGAATGCTTCAGGGTTATGAGCTCATGTTTTGGGACGCTCTCCATCGAATATCGTCGGGATAATCGTCGTATTTTCGGGGTATTTCGCCATGAAATTCACGGATACTTTACGCAAGAAGGCCGATGCCATTTGGGAGGCCAATTTCGATCATCCCTTCGTGCAGGGAATCGGCGATGGAAGCCTGGACGAGGAGAAGTTCAAGTTCTACCTCGCCCAGGATTATGTTTACCTGAAAGATTTCTGTCGATTCCTGGCCATTGCCGCGGCGAAAGGCCATGATTTGGATGCCATGGGGAGGTTCTCGGACCTCCTGGGGCTCACATTAAAGGTGGAGATGGACCTTCACCGGTTCATTTGCCGGGATTTCGGCATATCCTCGGAGGAGCTGGAGCAGACTGAACCAGCTCCCTACTGCTTGGGATATTCGAGCTATCTTCTGAGAATCGCGTACGAGGGGGATTTCCTGGATCTTTTAGCCGCCTTTCTCCCGTGCGAGTGGGGATACGTTGAAATAGGCACCCGCTTAAAGGCCAAAGGACTACCCGAACATCCTCATTACGCCAAATGGATCGAGACCTACGCCTCGCCGGAATTCAGGGAGTTGACGGAATCCATTCAAGATCTGCTCAACGAATTGACGAGGGGATCATCCAAGGAGAAATTGGATCGCCTTCAGGAGATCTTCAATTTCTCGAGTCGATGGGAACGCCTCTTCTGGGACATGGCCTGGAATCGACAGACCTGGATAGCGTAGGGAGGAAAGATTGATTCGGTCGGGGGCGTTTGGGGAAGCTATGAATCGCCTCTACCATTTGAAATTGGACACAGAGGCCATACGGGGAGCTAGGGTCGGCCGGAAACGTTATTAGGCGGCAATGAAGCGGATCGTGATCCTCACAGCGGGGTGGATTTGCCTTGGGTTGGGTGTGGTGGGGTTATTCCTCCCGGTGCTCCAGGGATTTCTCCTCATTGGGTGCGGACTATGGCTCCTCTCCAGGGAGAGCACGCTCATGAGGGGGTTCAGTAATCGGTTGAAGAAGAGATACCCGAGACAACACGAACGTCTGCTGGCTTGGAAAAGCCGAATGTTAACCCTTTTCAAAAAATGAAGCCAGAGAACCGCTCTAACTGCTGAGCCCAATGGATCAAACGGTCACGCGTGGGTCCATAGCGTTGATACTTCAGTAGGCCTCTCGAGGTTCTTCTTCTCCAAGGCCTCTTGTTCGTGCTTACAATCGATGCAGAGGGTGGCCATGGGTCTGGCCCGCAGCCGTTTCAGGGAAATTTGCTGGCCGCATTCCTCGCATACACCGAAGGTGCCGCTCTCTATCTTCTCCAAGGCCTCTTTGATCTTGACCATCAATTTGCTCTCGCGGTCCCTCAAGCGCAAAAGGAAATCCCTCTCCAACTGATCGGATGCCTGATCCATGGGATCCGACGACGACTCTTCGGTTCCCTTCACCGT
>DAOVGJ010000043.1 GCA_030672465.1 Pseudomonadota bacterium
GCCATCTCCTCTGATCGCTACATAGAGGACGTCCTCGACTTATCGTTACCGTCACGGCGAAGGTAATGGACTCCAAGGTCTGTTCCCTCTGGTTGATCGACGAGAAGGAGGACTGCTTGAAGGTTAGAGCAACCCAGACAATGAATAAGGAATACTTAAAGGAAAGGAGCCTTAAACTCGGTGAAGGGGTTGTGGGTTATGTGGCCCAACAGGATAAGCCGGCCATCATTTTGGACGTGCTCAAGGAACCCCGATACAAGGAGAAAGAACTGGCCAAAAATATGGACCTTCGTTCGATGCTCAGCGTTCCCATGCGGGTGAAGGATAAGGTCATCGGCGTCATCAATTGTTATACTTCCTACTTTCACCAGTTTACCAAGACCGAATTGGATTTGCTGACCACCGTTGCCAACCAGGCAGCCATTTGTATTGAGAATACGGAGCTGATGGTGAGATCCAAAGTAATCCAGGAGGAATTGGAGTCCAGAAAACTGGTTGAACGGGCAAAGGGCATATTGATGAGGGAGTACGGCCTTTTGGAGGATGAAGCATTTAACCGAATCAGAAAAAAGAGCATGGACTCGCGCCGGTCGATGAGGGATATCGCTGAGGCCATTCTTCTGGCCCATGAGATAAAAAAATAACAAAATAAAAAAAAGCTTGACAAGGGCTTAGAAGTGTGATAAAAAGCTCCCGAATTTATTAGACTAAGATACAAAGGCGTATCGACTAGACAAAGACGTCCGTGAGACGAAGATGTCCTAAGTGTTTCATGGACGTCTTTTTTTATCTTCAAAGAGAAAGGAGTCTTACAATGTCTTTCACGAGACCCAATGCAAGCGCGGCGACTATCACTCGAAACCGGGTAACCCCCTCGCCGATTTCGGGGATCTGTGTAACCTGCCTGGACGGCTGCCCAGGACCGTGCGAGGTGGGGAGATCGGCCCTGAGAGGAAGGGAGATGCTCTATCCCCAGCCCTTTGGTAAGGTGACGGCGGGATCAGAGAAGGATTACCCCGTGGACTTCTCCCACTTTAACATCCAGGGAAGTTGCGTCGGGGCCATGGGAGTGGAAGCCAATCCGAATAGGGCCACCTTTCCGGCAGTGGATATCTCGACCGAGGTGGGGGCGCCGGAAAAACTCAAATTGAAGATCCCCTACTTTACGGGCGCCTTGGGTTCCACCGAGATTGCCAGAATCCATTGGGAATCCATGGCCATTGCGGCTGCCATCAGCGGGACCATTGTCGTCGTGGGGGAAAACGTGTGCGGTATGGTTCCTGAGGCGAAATTCAAGAACGGCAGTATAGTGAGATCTCCGGCGTTGGAGAGAAGGGTGAGAATCTTCAAGGATTGGTATGACGGCTATGGGGGAATCAGCGTTCAATATAATGTCGAGGATGGGAGGCTAGGAGTGCCCGAATACGCCCTCGAAAAACTCGGGGTGGATATTATAGAGCCTAAATGGGGCCAGGGAGCAAAGGATATCGGGGGAGAAGTGAAGCTCCCCTCCCTGGAAAGGGCTCTCCAGTTAAAAAGCCGGGGATACATCGTCATCCCAGACCCGGAAGACCCCGTTATTCAAGAGGCCTTTAGGCAGGGAGATTTCAAGGAGTTCGAAAGGCACTCTCGCCTGGGAATGGTTGATGAGGAATCCTTTCTTCGAGAGGTGGAACGCCTGAGGAAAATCGGGGCCAAACACATTTCCCTCAAGACTGGGGCCTACCGCCCCGCTGACCTCGCCCGGGCCGTTAAGTATGCATCCGATGCCCGGATCGATCTCCTCACCGTGGACGGCGCGGGCGGTGGTACCGGCATGAGCCCGTGGAGGATGATGAATGAATGGGGTATCCCCACGGTCCAGATTGAATGTCTCCTGTATCAATTTATGCGAAGGCTGACCGAAAAGGGTGCTTTTATCCCCAGCTGTGCCATCGCGGGAGGAATCGCTTTGGAGGATCATATCTTTAAGGCCCTTGCCCTGGGAGCGCCATATATTAAAGCCATTTGCCTGGGGAGGGCAAGCATGACCGCGGCTATGGTCGGCAGTACCGTTGGTAAGATGATCAAGAAGGGGAAAGTTCCCGCCGATATCGCTAAATTCGGAGGAGATGTGGAACATATCTTTATCGGAGTGGCGAAATTGAAAGAGAAATACGGTAAGGACTTCCAAAAAATCCCAACCGGGGCCATCGGAATGACCACCTATTTCGATCGCTTGAATGCGGGCTTGCAACAAATTATGGCGGGAGCCCGAAAATTTACATTGAAATACATCACGAGGGATGACTTGGCTTCCCTTACCCGGCATGCTGCAGAAATCTCCGGCATTCCCTATGTCATGGACGCGGATAGGGAGGAAGTGGACCGGATTTTGGGATAGGGCTCAATCCGAGGAGCGCAGTGGGGGATACCGGTATGGCCGGTATCCCCCACTGTTTTTAAAACCCATAAATGAAGGTATAATGAATTAGTCAAATTTACGGAGGGAAAAGAATCATGAAGATCCTCAGATTGGGCATGGGGCAGATAAACCCAACGGTGGGAGACTTGGAGGAAAACACACGAAAGATCATTCAATACATCCACGATGCAAAGAAGCTGGGGGTAGACCTCCTTACCTTCCCGGAACTTTCAATCCCCGGTTATCCCCCCGAGGACCTACTTTTGATGCCCCGTTTTGTTGATGCCAACCTGGAATATCTTCAAGAGATAATCACGGCCTCAGAATCCATCACAGTGCTGGTGGGCTTTGTGGATCGAAAGGATGACATCTATAACGCTGCCGCCCTGATCCATGATGGCACATTGGAAGCGATATACCATAAAATTCATCTCCCCAATTATGGGGTCTTCGATGAGAGGAGATATTTTCAACCCGGGCGAGAGTTCCTTGTATTCTCCCTCCGGGGGATTACCGTTGGCGTCAATATCTGCGAGGACATCTGGTATCCAGGGAATCCCACAAGGGCCCAGGCTCTCTATGGGGGAGCCGAAATCATCGTAAACATTTCCTCATCACCCTACTATGCAGGCAAGGGCAGTTTTCGGGAGAGGATGTTGGCCACCCGGGCAGCGGACAACATCGTTTTCGTGGCTTTTAACAATCTCGTGGGGGGGCAGGATGAGCTCGTATTTGACGGTGAAAGCCTCGTTTTCGATGGGTCGGGTAACCTCATTCATCGAGGAAAAAAGTTTCAGGAAGAGCTGATTCTCGTGGATCTGGATGTGGACGCAGTGTTCCGGAGGCGCCTCCATGACCCACGCCGAAGAGAGGTCAAACTGGAAGACCGCGCCGAACGGGAACTGCTCCATATGGTTCACTTCCCCGCGAGTGACAAGCCTCGAAAAAAGGGGCCCAAAATCCCCCAAAGATTGAATGAACCGTTACCGGTGACACAAGAGATCTATGAGGCTTTGGTCTTTGGAACCCGGGATTATGTGAGAAAGAATGGTTTTGATAAAGTGGTCATTGGACTGAGCGGGGGGATAGATTCATCGTTGGTCGCAACCATCGCCGTTGATGCTTTGGGAGTGGAAAACGTGATCGGCGTCTTCATGCCATCCAACTATACATCGGCTGATAGCCGCGAGGATGCTACAAGGCTATCTGAGAATTTGGGAATCAAATTGATCACCGTCCCAATTACAAAGACCTTCAAAGCATACCAGAAAATGCTGGCACCGGAGTTTGTGGGAAAAGAAATCGATGTCACGGAGGAGAATATTCAAGCACGAATCCGCGGAAACATCCTCATGTCTCTATCCAATAAATTCGGATGGCTCGTCCTCACAACGGGGAATAAGAGTGAGACGAGCGTAGGCTACTGTACCCTCTACGGCGATATGGCGGGGGGATTCGCCGTAATCAAGGATGTGCCCAAGACCTCGGTTTACGAGTTGGCCCGACACAGAAATGGTCGAGGGAAGTCGAAGGTCATCCCTGAAAGGGTGATACAGAAGGAACCATCCGCCGAGTTGAGGCCGGAACAGAGGGACACCGATTCACTACCGCCCTACCCTATTTTGGACCCCATTTTACAGGCTTATGTGGAGGAGGATAAGGATTTGAAGGGGATTTTGGCACTGGGGTTTGAGGAAGGGATGGTCAAAAACATCATCGATAGAGTCGATAGAAATGAGTACAAACGCAGACAATCCCCGCCCGGCATAAAGATAACTCCGAGGGCGTTGGGCAAGGACCGGAGGCTTCCCATCACCAACAAGTACCGGAACTATTGAACGTTCTTAAAAAGCGTGAGCATTTGAAGCTTGAGCCCCATTCATCTGGCAGCCAAAACATTTAGCCCTCAGCTTTCTCGATGGCAATGGCAAAATCCGGACACATGAGTTCACACAGCCCATAACCGCTGCAACCTTTCATATTGTTTTCTATAGGCAAGATATAGCCCTTGGCATTAATTTCTTGAGAGGCTTTAAGGGCCTTTTTTGGACATACGTCTACATATATCAAACAACCCTTGCAATATCTTTCGTCAATCCATAATTTATAAGAAATGTGGTCCATGGGATATTTTCTCCCTGTTATTTGCCCCTATCTTCTTTGCCATAATGCATTCCTCTCCTAAAAGCCTCCATGTTGATCTCAACGGTTTTAGGGGGCACATTCTTGGATATTGCCTGCCGTAACGACGACTCTTTGATAATATGAGCTATCAGTGGGTATAATGCTCCCAAAGCAACGGAGTTCTGAAATTTTACCCCTCCTATATCATGGGCTACCTCCATGGTAGGCACTTCATATACCTGATATTTATCACGATCCGGCACATTTTTCACTGAATTCGGATCAAGTAATAATATACCCCCTTCCTTCAAATCAGCGATGTATGTATCGAGGGCCACCTGAGAAAGCGCAATGAAGAGATCCGCTTTCCTCACATTTGGGTAATGGATTTCCCCATCCGAAACAACGACTTCCGATCTACAGGCACCACCTCGGGATTCCGGGCCGTAGGATTGATTATTTACCGAATTCTTGCCTTCATAGAGGGTAAATGCTTCCCCCAATATCCTGCCTGTGGTCATAACACCCTGGCCACCAAACCCCGCTATGCGGACTTCAAACCGTTCATTTTTCCTCACTCTATATCCCCGATTCGAGGACCCTTTTGTATTCATGGAGCAAATAAATCAGGGGGATTTGCCCTGAAGCAAGATAAATTTTCCTCATATATTACCCGATTGCCGAATATCGATCAAACTTTCCAGTTCATTCTGTGAGGCATTTGTCAAATCCCCATGATTCTATTCCCCCG
>DAOVGJ010000256.1 GCA_030672465.1 Pseudomonadota bacterium
GACCTGGAGCCACATCGGCCAATGTCTCAGGGTCTACAATCCTCACCTGAACATCCGGCAGAGGCAACCCGATGGAACCGGGCTTTCTCACACCCCTTAGCGGATTAGAAAAATTAATCCCCGTCTCTGACATCCCCTCCCGTTCCACGGGTTCCTTGCCGAATATCCTCTTTATCCTCTCAAAATTCCTGGGCAAAAGCGGCGCAGATCCGGAGGTCCATAACCGCATATGCTCGAAGTCCAGGACCTTTCCCCCCAAATAGTCCATCATCTTCCCATACATAGAAGGGACAGCCATAAATAGCGTACTGGTATATTTTCCTCCTTTTTTTGCCAATACCTCTATGACCCTTTCCGGGGAAAACTCATCAAGCATGAGCACGTGGGATCCAGCTATTAAGGCAGTATGCAGTGCAAAACAGAGTCCATGGACATGAAACAGGGGAAGTGCATGACAAAGCACATCGGATTCCCTTATCTCCCATATTCTTGTTACATTTCTTGCATCACGGACCAAATTCTTCTGGGTAAGAATGGCCCCTTTGGGTTTTCCTGTTGTTCCCGAGGTATAAATAATAAGTCCTGTATCCTCTGATCCGATTTCTACCTGGGGCATACTATCCGAGGCGGTGCGAAAAAAATCGAGCTCCTGGTAAGGCCTTTCAGTAGCGATTACAACAGTGGTTAGCCGGGGGTCTATTTCCTTTATCGTAGCCTCCTGTTCAGATCCTGATAACACTAATTTCGCCTCCGTATCCTCGAGCAGATAGAGCATTTCCGATTTCTTGAACCCCGGATTCAAGGGAACCGCAATAGCTCCTACCTTTTGAAGCGCAAGATGAGCAACCACAAAACCGAGGGACTTTGGAAGATAGAGGATTGCCCTGTCCCCTTTTTTCACCCCTAAATCGAGGAAGGTATTGGCCATTCGGTTGGAGTCCTGATTCAGTTCTCGATAGGAGATCTCCGTCTCCACCATACCTTCACGGAGGAAGCTTATCGCTTCCTTCTCTCCCCGTCTTAAAAAGGTATCCAAAAAACAGTCCCTGAGAGATTCAGTGCCCATATCAGACCTCGCTCATGATACGTTCATTATATAAGTGGACAACTCCAAAAAATCAAGCTGAGGTGGATTTAACGGTGGGAATATCTTTTTCTGCTCTAAGGCGGGGACCTAATTTTTATTGACTTTTCCCGATTTTTCCTCTTTAATGGCAAATAGGGAGCGGTCCTTCCACGTATACCGCAATCTATCTCATAACAAATCCCCCTTCACCAAGCCGGCAAGCCCTCACCAGGATTGTTAGGGCATTCGGAGTTGAGATCGCAAATTTTTTGACCCTTCTGGTAAACAAACAATAAATTAACAGGAGGTTTTTGATATGGGGAGGACATCCAGAATACCGGGATTTCACAAGCTCAGTGTTGAGGAGAGACTGAAGATCGTAAGGGAGTTTGCTGAGCTTTCTGAAGATGAAATGGCCGTGCTGGGTAAGAGGGGACATCTGGATATCCAAACGGCAGACCGAATGATCGAGAATGTAATCGGCACCTTTGAATTGCCCTTAGGAATCGCCGCGAATATGATCATAAACGGGAAGGACTATCTGATTCCCATGGTCGTCGAAGAATCTTCCGTTGTGGCCGGAGTTACCAATGCGGCAAGAATGGCGAGGAGCGGGGGTGGATTCTTTACCAGCAGTACAGGTCCCGTAATGATTGCACAAATCCAGGCGGTAAATGTGACAGACCCTTACGGGGCAAGGTTGCGACTGTACGAAAAGAAGGATGAAATACTTGGGATTGCCAATGAACAGGATCCCATCCTGGTCGAAATGGGGGGAGGGGCCAAGGATATTGAAGTCAGGGTTATTGAAACGGCCCTTGGGCCAATGGTAATAACCCACTTGATCGTGGATACTCGCGATGCCATGGGGGCAAATGCGGTCAACACCATGGCCGAAGCGATCGCTCCTTATGTTGGAGAATGGATCAACGGAAGAGTCTACCTGAGGATTCTTTCCAACCTGGCGGACAGGCGTCTGGTGAGGGCCAGCGTTCGCGTCAAGAAGGAGGAGTTCAAGGGGGCAGAAGAAGTGCTGGATGGCATGGTTTATGCCTGGGCCTTTGCCGATGCGGATCCTTATAGGGCAGCGACGCACAATAAGGGGATCATGAACGGTATCAGCGCTACGGTCATAGCTACTGGAAACGATTTTCGGGCTATTGAGGCAGGAGCACATTCCTATGCTTCGCGAACGGGACGCTATAGTTCACTAACTCACTGGGAAAAGGACCAAAACGGGGATTTGGTCGGAACAATAGAATTACCCATGGCCGTTGGCCTCATTGGAGGTGCCACGAAAATACATCCCCTTTCCAGGCTGGTTATTAAGATTCTTGGAGTGAAAACAGCGACGGAATTGGGAGAGATCATTGGAGCAGTGGGCCTCTGCCAGAATTTGGCTGCCTTGAGAGCGCTTGCCGG
The DNA here is from genome assembly GCA_030672465.1 of Pseudomonadota bacterium. Lineage (GTDB taxonomy): Bacteria > Desulfobacterota > BSN033 > WVXP01. The sequence goes on from DAOVGJ010000256.1 coordinate 2,489, forward strand.
TGAGGGTATTCAAAAGGGGCATATGTCACTTCATGCAAAGAACATAGCCGTAGCGGCTGGGGCCACGGGGGATTTGATAGATCGTGTAGCCAAACGGATGATAGAAGAGGGGAAAATAAGGATGGATAGGGCCGCGGAGCTATTGAAGGAGTTCAAAAAGTGATAATTTTAAGGGCTCGTGAAATAAGCTGTTTCTGAATCGGCTCGAAAAAGGCCAAGTCCGGACGGCAAGTCCGGACGGAAGGAGGTGATTCTGGTCGGGCTTCGAATTCAATGGGGGAAAGGGGGTGATAGGGTATCCAACAATCTCACCAAAATCCAATGACGGACTGTCAAGAAACAAGGGAGAGATCTCTGAAGAACTGGAAAAAGGAGCTCTAAGCGCGAGAAAATATTTTGAGCAGCGAAGAGCGAGTTTTTCAAAGATCTCGAAGGAGGTGACCCATGAAAGTACACGGCATAAAGGCCATTTTTTCAAGCATGATAATCCTGGGATTAGTGGTCATGCCACTTCTTCCCGGCTCTGGAGCGGAGGCGGCGGAAAAGGTTATCAAGTGGCGTATGCAGGTCCTCTGGGATGCTGCCACTCTGCCCTATGAGATCGAGAAGACTTTCGTCGAGCGGGTCAAGGAGCTGACCGGCGGCAGGATGGAGATCAAGATCTTTGCACCCGGCTCCCTGGTTCCCACCAACCAGATGCTCGATGCCATCCAGAAGGGCATGTTCGAGATGACAAAGCAATACGAGGGATACGACATCGGCAGGCTGCC
>DAOVGJ010000163.1 GCA_030672465.1 Pseudomonadota bacterium
TTTTTAATGAGGATTTATTTTTCAGCGTGGAGGAGAGAACTCAATGCAACGAGTAAATATTCCCATAAGCATCAAAGACGAAATGAAAACTTCCTACATGCAATATGCAATGAGCGTCATCGTGGGCCGCGCATTGCCGAACGTCCGTGACGGCCTCAAGCCCGTTCACAGGCGAACCCTTTTCGCCATGCATGAACTGAAGAATCATTGGGATAAGGCTTACAAGAAGTCGGCCCGCGTTGTCGGCGATGTAATTGGGAAATATCATCCCCATGGGGAAGGGGCCGTCTATGATTCCCTCGTCAGAATGGCACAAGACTTCTCATTGCGGTACCCCTTGGTGGACGGACAGGGGAATTTCGGTTCCATCGATGGGGATTCCCCTGCCGCCATGAGATATACCGAGGTGAGGATGTCCAAACTCGCTGCGGAATTGTTGGAAGATATCGATAAAGATACGGTAGAATTTGTTCCAAATTACGATGAGTCCCTAACGGAACCCCTTATCCTTCCCGCGAAATTTCCAAACCTTCTCGTCAATGGATCTTCGGGAATCGCGGTGGGGATGGCTACGAATATCCCCCCCCATAACCTTTTCGAAGTTATTGAAGCTGTCATCGCCCTTATACGCAATCCTCAGATGGATATTCCCGAGCTCCTAAGAATAATCCCGGGCCCCGACTTTCCGACGGGAAGCTTTATCCTCGGCAAACAGGGCATTCGATCCGCGTATGAAACCGGAAAAGGCATTATTAGGCTAAGGGCTCGGGTTATTATAGAAAAGCCCAAAAAAACCGATCGCCACTGTCTCGTGATCACGGAGCTTCCGTATCAGGTAAATAAATCCCGACTTGTCGAGAGGATTGCCGAGTTAGTCAGGGAAAAGGTAATCGAAGGTATTTATACGTTGAGGGATGAATCCGATCGAGAAGGCATGCGTGTTGTTATCGAATTGAAGAAGGGCGATGTTCCCCAAGTCATCCTTAACCAACTCTTTAATCACACCCAAATGGAACTCTCTTTTGGGGTCATCATGCTGGCCTTGGTCGACAATCAGCCAAGATTACTGAATATTAAGGACATGCTTTCCCTTTTTATCGAGCACCGGAGAGGCATTGTAACGAAGAGGAGCCGATTCGAGCTCGATAAGGCTGAGACCAGGGCGCACATGCTGGAGGGTTTAAAGCTCGCCATCGAACAAATCAACTCCGTCATTGCTATTATAAAACGATCCAGGAATCCCCAAGATGCTCGGGATGGATTAATGGCGAAGTTATCTCTATCCCGTGAACAGGGTCAGGCGATTTTGGACATGCGGCTCCAAAGGCTTACCGCTCTGGAGAGGGGAAAGATTTTGGAGGAGTACGAGGATGTAATAAAGACGATTGCCCGATTGAGGGAAGTTTTGGCCAATGATGCTTTAATCCTCAATGTCATTGTCGAAGAGCTCTCAGCGATCCGGGACAAATTCAGCGATAAACGTAGGACTGAAATTCTCGAGGAAATTTCGGAAATTGATGTAGAAGATATGATTGCAGAAGAGGATATGGTGGTAACGATCACCCATAGGGGTTATATAAAGAGAAATGCCCTTAGCCTTTACCAATCTCAGCATCGAGGCGGAAAGGGTAAAATCGGCATGATTACAAAAGAAGGAGATTTTGTGGAAAACCTGTTCATTGCTAGCACGCATAGTTACATACTCTTCTTCACCAATTACGGGAAGGTTCATTGGCTTAAGGTCCATGAAATTCCACCGGGCGCGAGGGCATCGCGCGGGAAGGCAATAGTAAATTTGCTCCCTTTGGGCCAAGAGGAAAGGGTTACCGCCATTCTCCCCTTAAAAGACTTTTCGTCCGGTAAATATATCGCCTTTGCTACTAAGCGCGGAATCGTAAAAAAAACCGATCTCTCGGCATTCAGCCACCCAAGGACCGGAGGGATATTGGCCATTCACTTAGAGGAAAACGATGAACTTATCTCCGCCAAATTAACTGATGGAAACCAAGAATTCTTCTTGGGAACTAAATCCGGAAAGTCTATCCGGTTTTCAGAGAATAGGATCCGCCCCATGGGAAGAACCGCAAGGGGAATAAAGGGCATCGCTGTGAATGGAGGTGAGGTCGTTGGAATGGAAATCGTCAAGGACGGAACAACCATTCTAACGGTTACGGAAAATGGTTTCGGAAAGCGAACAAAAACCTCTTCATATAGAACTCAAAATCGTGGAGGTAAGGGAATCATCAATATCAAAACTACCCAGCGCAACGGGAAGGTGGTTGGTATTAAGCGGGTTGTCGATGAGGATGAGCTTGTCCTTGTCAGCACAAAGGGGAAAATTATCAGGCTAAGGGCTTCAGATATATCCGTAGTGGGAAGAAATACACAAGGGGTTAAATTGATCGGTATGGATGCCCCTGAAACCGTTGTCGGCCTCGCTATTTTCTCCTCAAAGGATCTGATGTAAGGTACAAATAGACGGTGAGTTGTAAATCTGCCCCAATAAAACATTAATGAATTATCAAGTTGAAATTAAAGGGTTTTTAAATTTTTCCGTCGAACCGGGGGCCTGATTTGAATCCCTTATTTCAAAAGACTTGATTTCCGGTCAATTTTGTGCTATTGTTTTTAATGCCTTTCTATTCTCAATTCTCCGGTGGGCGTTCTCTGAGAGATGTTTGATTTCCTTTAATTACCCATCTCTTTCTCCATAAGGGGGCTTTACTTATCCACAATTGTGGATAATTCTGTTGAAAACCTAAATTCATCAAATTTTACCTTTCATTTACCAATCCATCATATATGAACCCCATAGTTATGGAAGAAATTTGGAATTCGGTCCTTGGATACGTCAAGGATAAAATCAACGATAGCGATTACCGCGTGTGGATCGAACCTATTGTTCCACTCTCCCTCAGGGAGCACTTCTTTGAAGTAGAGGTTCCAAATAAATTTTTTGAATATTGGTTACGGGAGAATTACCTGTTGCTGATGAGGGGAGCGTTGTTACATGTTTTGGGCAAGGAGTACGAGATTATTTTTAAATTACGAAGGAATCCCATACATCGAGATAGTACATTACAATTATTACCAATAGATAAATCATATATATCACCACATTTCAATTTTAATAAAAGGTATACTTTCGAAAACTTCGTGGTGGGGTCAAGCAACCAGTTTGCCAACGCGGCATGTCTCGCAGTAGCCAACCTACCTGGTAAGAATTATAATCCTCTCTTTATTTACGGGGGCGTTGGCCTTGGCAAAACGCATCTCTTAAACGCCATAGGGAATTATGTAATACAGAACGGTATTGTTTCAAATTTAAGTAAAATTTCCTATTTGTCTGCCGAGGAATTTACCAATGAATTAATCAATTCAATCCGATATGAAAAGATGGATGAATTCCGAGAAAAATTTAGGAGCATGAACGTGCTCCTTATCGACGACATCCAATTCATAGCAGGAAAGGAGAGAACTCAAGCGGAATTCTTTCATACTTTTAACACCTTGTATGAAGCGAGGAAACAGATAGTAGTAACAAGCGATAAGTTCCCGCGGGATATCACCAATTTCGAGGAACGACTGCGTTCTCGTTTCGAGTGGGGCCTCATAGCGGATATTCAGCCCCCAGATATTGAAACCAAGGTCGCCATACTCAAGAAAAAGGCTCAATTAGAAAACATCCCCCTTCCCAACAACGTTGCCTTCTTTTTGGCATCAAATACCTCATCCAACATCAGAGTCTTGGAGGGATGTCTTATAAGAATTGGGGCGTTCTCAAAGCTTACTCACACCGATGTAACCTTGGATTTGGCCAAAGATGTTTTAAGAAACGTTATCAAAACCGAAGACCGATCCGTCCCCATCGAATCTATTCAAAAATCCGTTGGATCATATTTTAATCTCAAGGTTTCCGATTTGAAAGCAAAGAAAAAAACCAAACAAATTGTACTTGCACGCCAAATAGCTATATATATCTCCAGGAAACTATCTAGGTTATCACTCATTGAAATAGGCGAACGATTTGGAGGAAAAGATCATTCAACGGTTTTACATGCAATTCATAAAATTGAGCAACAAATTCAAAAAGACCAAAAACTTATGGAAACCATTGAAAAAATTAAATCAAAATTAAATACCTGAATCCAATAAAAATATAAAATTGCCTATTATAATCGTTTGTTTTAACCGGTAGAAAGCGCCAATTTACTTAAATTCTATCGCTTTTAACAATTTCCTTACAATAAAAAGTCCTTAATTTTTATAGATTTATATTGTTTTTGAACCATTCTACTAACTCTATTTATTTTATTAAACTAATATAATATAAGGGGATTAGTAATGGAATTCCAAATTGTAAAAAAAGACTTCATAAAATGTCTTACTCTTCTTCAGTCAATTGCTGAAAGGCGTAGTAGTATTCCTGCGCTGAGTAACATCCTTATTGAATCATATAAAGATCAGATTCGTTTAACCACAACTGACCTCGAGACTACAATAATATCTTCTCTTGCTTGCAACATTCAACAAGAGGGAAAAATTTGTGTATCGGCCAGAAAGCTTTATGAAATAATAAGGGAGCTCCCAGAAGAGGAAATTAATATACAGGGAATGGAAAACCATTGGGCAAAAATAACATGCAAGAATGCAATCTTTAACCTGAGTGGTCTTGATCCAATGGAGTTTCCAACATTACCTTCTTACTCGGAACAGGATCTTGTCGGAATCAAATCATTTGATATAGGGGAGATGATAGAAAAAGTTGTTTTTGCGGCATCAACAGAGGAATCGAGATATAATTTAAACGGAATATTCTTTGAAGCTATTTCTTCAGGGGATAAAAATGTAGCAAGAATGGTAGCAACCGATGGACATAGACTTGCCCTCATTGATAGAGAAAGCCCGGAATTTTTGTGTATCAAAAAGGGTGCAATAATCCCCAAAAGGGGGTTAAACGAGGTTAAAAAAGTTGTCGGTGAATATCCTGGAGAACTTAAACTATCATTAAGTGAAAATAGTTTTGTAATTGAAGTAAGTTCATTTGTCATAATCATCAGACTGATTGATGGTGAATTCCCAGATTACAAGCAAGTAGTACCAACGGAAAATGATAAAAGAATAAAGTTAAATACAAAAGAGTTCATTTCATGTTTAAGGAGGATATCAACGATATCGAGTGATAGGGTTGAGGGTATAAAGTTTACCATTAGAAAAGGAGCTATAGAGTTATACTCTGCTAGTCAAGATATTGGAAATGCAAGGGAGGAGTTTCCAGCACTTTATGATGGAATTGAAATGAATATTGGTTTCAATGCAAGATATATTCTTGATGCCCTTAACGAAATAGATGAGAATGAGTTTTTCATTGAACTAAAGGACGAAGCAAGTGCAGCCATTATTAGGCCGGCCTCCGAACAAAATCCTTTGTATGTAATCATGCCCATGAGGGTTTAATGTATGGAAAGAAGCATGGGAGACATATCAACTCGGTATAACGCCGATCAGATAAAAGTGCTGGATGGATTGAGTGCCGTAAGGAAAAGACCCGCAATGTATATAGGCAATACCGGGGTAGAGGGCCTTCACCATCTAGCATATGAGCTAGTTGATAATAGTATAGATGAGGCGTTGGCGGGGTATTGCACAAAAATTGATGTTACAATCCATATAGATAATAGTATCACCGTTGAAGACAATGGTAGAGGAATACCCGTTGACTATCACAAGAAGGAGCGAAAGCCAGCGGTAGAAGTGGTTATGACGAAACTACATTCTGGGGGCAAATTCGATCATTTGAGTTATCGGGTTTCCGGGGGTCTCCATGGAGTGGGCCTTTCAGTAGTTAATGCCCTCTCTGAATATATGGAACTGGAAATTCGACGTGATGCAAGGGTGTACCACCAGATATACGAGAGGGGTGAGGCGAAAACAAAGCTGGAGACCGTCGGAAAAACGAAAAAAACTGGGACAAAGATAACGTGTAAGCCCGACAGCAAAATATTCGACGATACATCATTCAGTTTTGAACTATTATCCCAGCGATTAAGGGAGCTCTCTTTCCTAAACAAGGGGCTTTTCATCAAGGTCACCGACGAAAGAAGCGACAAGAGAAATGAGTTTCTGTATAAGGGAGGAATTGTTTCTTTTGTCGAGTTCTTGAATAAGAAAAGGAATTGTATCCATCCAAAGCCAATATATTTCAAGGACAAAAAGGATTCGCCCGATATCGAGATCGCCTTTCAATATAATGACGGTTATGCCGAAACGCTCTTTTCCTATGCCAACAACATTGGGACGCAAGAGGGCGGAACCCACCTTGTCGGATTTAAGTCCGCGTTAACACGCACAATCAACTCCTATGCTATAAACAATAACCTTCTAAAGGGTTTAAAGGAGAACCTGGGCGGAGAGGATGTAAGGGAGGGGTTAGCCGGAGTCATCAGCGTTAAGATTCCAGAGCCTCAGTTTGAGGGTCAAACGAAGACAAAACTGGGAAATAGTGAAGTTAAGGGTATGGTCGAGGGTTTCGTAAATGAAAAGCTGGGCTCCTTTTTCGAGGAAAATCCGCAAATTGCCAGGAAGATTATAGCAAAGGTAATTGATGCAGCAAGGGCACGGGAAGCCGCCAGGAAAGCAAGGGAGCTGACTCGAAGAAAGGGTTTCCTCGAGGGGGATACATTGCCCGGTAAACTAGCCGATTGTCAGGAGAGGGATCCGTCTCGGAGCGAGGTTTATATCGTTGAAGGGGATTCAGCGGGTGGTTCGGCAAAGCAGGGAAGGAACCGCCTGAATCAAGCGATATTGCCAATACGCGGAAAGATATTAAACGTTGAAAAGGCCCGTTTCGATAAAATGCTGAGCAACGAAGAGATTAAAAGCATTATAGCGGCATTAGGAATAGGCATTGCAAGCGAGGAAAATGATATTTCCAAACTGAGATATCATACGATTATTATCATGACGGATGCCGATGTGGATGGATCCCACATAAGGACATTGCTCCTCACGTTCTTCTATAGACAGATGCCTGAGATTGTGGAGAGCGGGCATCTCTATATCGCGCAGCCCCCTCTTTACCGGGTGAAAGAAGGAAAAAAAGAGACTTATATAAAGGATGAAGCTTCTCTAAATCGATATTTGCTGGAACGTGCAACGCAGCAGATAACAGTTTTAGTCAAGGATTCTGGTCTTCAATTAACTGGGCGTAAATTAGCCACATTTTTGGATAAACTATCGCAATACAACTACTTAAGATCGAAGCTCATAAATAGGGGTTATCATGGCGTTGTAATAGATGTATTGCTTCAAAATGAAATCCGGTTGAAAACGAGTTTTGAGGAAATGGGAAAAGTCACCGCCCTAAAGGAGATTCTGGTAAGGAAGGGCTTTAAGTCCTTTGAGATCATGAAGGATGAAGAGCACAATCTATTCGAATTAAGTGTAACTTACTCACACAACGGACAAGAAAAGACGAACAGGATAAATTGGCAACTCATCTCCTCCGCGGAATACAAGAGCCTCTTCACACTCCACAAAGAAATTGGTCAGTTTCAAAATTCACCCATCCTCGTAACATCAAAGGGGAGGGAGACAATGCTCAATTCCGGGGAGGAACTTCTGCAGTACATTCTGACGCTCGGCAAAGAGGGTTTATTCATGCAAAGGTATAAGGGCCTTGGAGAAATGAACCCGGAACAATTGTGGCAGACGACGATGAACCCCGAAACTCGAACCCTCCTACAAGTAATGATTGAGGATGCGGTTGAAGCCGACGAGATATTCAGCGTTCTTATGGGCGATCAGGTTGAAGAAAGGCGGCGGTTTATACAGGATAATGTCTTGATGGCACGGAATCTGGACATCTGAGGAAATCGTCCCAACATATAACTCCCACCTGGAACAATTCGTAGGAAATGGGAACCATTGGATTGACAGGGGGCATTGCCAGCGGCAAGAGTACCGTATCCATGGAATTTGAGAAATTGGGCGCGGTTATAATCGATGCTGATAAAATCGCAAGGAAATTGATTCGGCCACATAATCCCCTTTGGAGAAAGGTTGTCGACTATTTCGGGAAGGAGATTCAGAAGGAGGATTTAACCATCGATCGGGTTAAATTGGGCCAAAAAGTATTTGCCGATGAAGCAAAGAGGGAAGCACTAAACAAAATGATGCACCCCGAGATTAAGGATGAGATAGACAGAAGGCGCAGGGAGATTCTGAAAGAGGATCCCGATGCGCTGGTCCTCCTCGATGCCGCCCTTTTGATCGAGACGGGAACCTTTCGGGAAATGGACAGAATCATAGTCGTTTCGGCCAGCAAGAGGAGCCAGATAAGGCGATTGGTGGATAGAGACGGTCTCAGTATGGAGGAAGCGAGACGTCGGATAGGGACGCAAATGGCGTTAAGGGAGAGGCTGAAATACGCTGATTATGTGATAAATACGGACAGATCCTTTGGGGAGATACGGAAACAAGTGAGGAAGATTTATGGGGAATTGATGGCCCCAGGGGCAAAGGGAAGGGCGCCATCGATGTATTCCCTTGGACCAACGCGGCATGGGTAAAGAGAAGGTAAAGGAGCAAGAGATGAATTTGAATGAGTTAAAAAAGAAGAGGATTGGAGAGCTCACCGAAATCGCACGGAAGCTTAAGGTAGAGGGTGCGAGCGGATTGGTGAAGCAAGAGCTCATTTTTTCCATTTTGCAGGCGCAAACGGCAAAAAATGGTTTGATTTACGGGGAGGGGGTTCTGGAGATTCTGCCCGACGGATTCGGCTTCTTAAGGGCGCCCGACTATAGCTATTTGCCCGGTCCTGATGATATCTATATCTCACCCTCCCAAATACGTCGATTCAACCTGAGAACGGGGGATACGGTATCTGGACAGATTAGACCGCCGAAGGACACGGAGAGATATTTTGCAATGCTCAAGGTTGAAGCCGTCAATTTAGAAGATCCAGAGGTGGCGAGGGAGAAGATTATCTTCGATAACTTGACTCCCCTCTACCCCAAAGAGAAGATTAAACTGGAGAAGGACAACGAACCGGAAAACCTTTCAGCGCGGATAATGGACCTGCTCACCCCGATCGGTAAAGGGCAGAGGGGATTAATCGTTTCACCACCGAGGGCGGGGAAAACCATGCTTTTGCAGAATATCGCCAACAGCATTACCGAGAATCATCCGGAGATCATCCTAATCGTGCTACTCATCGACGAAAGACCGGAAGAGGTGACGGACATGGAACGGTCGGTTGATGGAGAGGTGATCAGTTCGACTTTCGATGAAACGGCCCAGAGGCATGTCCAGGTGGCGGATATGGTCATTGAAAAGGGAAGGAGATTGGTGGAACATCACAAGGATGTGGTAATCCTCCTGGATAGTATTACGAGGTTGGCAAGGGCGCATAATGCCGTTGTTCCCCCAAGCGGAAAGGTTCTTTCTGGAGGAGTTGATTCCAATGCCCTTCACCGGCCGAAACGATTCTTCGGGGCAGCGAGAAATATCGAGGAGGGGGGGAGCCTGACGATTATCGCAACGGCCTTGATCGATACGGGAAGCCGGATGGATGAGGTTATCTTTGAGGAATTTAAGGGGACGGGTAATATGGAGATTAACCTGGACCGGCGATTGGTTGACCGGAGGGTTTTTCCCGCTATCGACATTCAACGCTCGGGAACGAGGAAGGAAGAACTCCTTTTGGATGAAAACGACCTGACTAGGATTTGGCTTTTGCGAAAGGTGCTTCAACCGATGAATACTGTGGAGAGCATGGAATTTCTGCAGGAGAAGATGAGGGATACTCGGAGCAACAGGGAGTTTCTTGATTCCATGAATCAATAGAGCAGTGAGTAGCGGAAAGGGCTTGAAATAACGAGCCAAGGTGATATATTAACACGCATTTCAATTCCGTATGGAGGAGGATGATGAAGAAGGGGATTCACCCGCAGTTGTTTAAGACCACCGTACGCTGTGCTTGCGGAGCTACGTTTGAAACTATGACCACCAAGGAGAAGGTTAGGGTCGAGATCTGTTCGCAGTGTAACCCCTTCTTTACGGGGAAGGAGAAGCTCGTCGATGCCGCAGGGAGAATCGAGAAGTTTGAGAAGAAGTATGCGAATGCGCGGGTGGGAAAGCAGAAAAAAGAGGGGATAGAACCAAAATAGAGGGGCAGGATGATCCCTCCAACAATTTTTTCTGCAATGACTCGCAATGGGTTCGCCATCAGAAGGCATTATGACGAGAAGCCACAAAACTCACCCTTGCAGTACACAGCCCAATGGTGAAATGGACTTGAGATGGAGCGGAGATAATGCAGCACATGCTTGAAAAATTCGAGCAACGTTTTGCTGAATTGGATCAGATGTTGGGCGATCCAGAGATTATCAGGGACCAGAAAAGGCGTCATAAGATCGCGAAAGAACACGCGGATTTGGGGAAGATTGTTGCCCTCTATCGGAAAGTAAAGAGATTGGAAGCAGAGATTGAGGAGAATAGAAACCTCCTTTTGGAAAAGGACGAAGAGATCAGGAACTTGGCAAAAGAGGAAATAGACTACCTTACGCAGGAGAAGGAAGGGGTTGAGAGGGAATTAAAAAACTCACTGTTACCGAAGGACCCCAGCGACGAGAAGAATATACTTCTCGAAATTCGCGCGGGAACCGGAGGGGATGAAGCTGGCTTATTCGCAGCCGATATGTTTCGTATGTATGGTAAATGCGCCGAGATGAATGGGTGGAGAGTTGATATTCTAAGTCGAAATTTTACCGGTGTGGGAGGACTTAAGGAGATTATTGCCTTGATTGAAGGGGATAAGGTCTATAGTAAGCTGAAGTTCGAAAGCGGTGTCCATCGCGTACAGAGAATTCCAGAGACGGAATCCCAGGGGAGAATACATACCTCAGCGGTTACGGTAGCTATTTTACCAGAAGCCGATGAGATTGAAGTCGAGATTGATCCGGATGATCTGAGGGTCGATGTATTTCGCTCTTCTGGCCCCGGAGGACAGAGCGTCAACACAACAGACTCGGCGGTTCGCATAGCCCATATTCCCACCGGGCTGGTGGTAACCTGTCAAGATGAGAAATCTCAACACAAGAATAAGGCCAAGGCGATGAAGGTCTTAAGGGCTAAAGTCCTTGATAAGCTTGAGAGGGAGCAGCATAAGGAAATATCGGAAAAGAGGAGAGCCCTCGTGGGGAGTGGCGATCGATCTGAACGTATCAGAACGTATAATTTCCCCCAGGGAAGGGTAACCGATCACCGGATCGGTTTAACTTTATACAAGCTGGACGAGGTTTTGGAGGGCCATCTCCAAGAGCTGATTGACTCTCTAAATACCCATTACCAAGCGGAAACCCTTCGGGGTCAAAAGCCAGAGAGATAACCTATTTATATAATCCAGGCCTTTCAGAGTACCCCCCAGATTCACCGTTAAACACGTTCTGATCATGTCTGAAGTCGAGCGGACCATCTCAGGGGCACTGAATTGGGGAAACCGTTTTCTCAAGGAGAGGAGTATCGAAAGCCCCAGGCTGAATGCAGAGCTTCTCTTGAGAAAAGCCCTGAAGATGAATCACGTCGAGCTCTATCTTTACTCCGATCGGGCCTTGACGCGACCACAATTCGCCTACTATAAATCCTTGATTAATAAGAGAATCAGGGGTGAACCGGCCCAATATATTCTCGGTAGCCGGGAATTCTGGTCGCTGGACCTCAAGGTGACCGCAGAGGTCTTCATCCCGAGGCCCGAGACGGAGCTGTTGGTTGAGGAGACCCTGGAGATATTCAGGGACGCGGGAGACCTCACCCTCCGATTCATGGAGGTGGGGACGGGAAGTGGGGCAATTGCCATTGCCTTGGCAAAAGAGCTGGAGAGGTGTTTTATCTTGGCAGAGGATATCTCTTGGGAGGCTATTCTCCTTGCAAAGAAGAATGCTGGGATTCATGGGGTATTGGGTAATATCCGTTTTTTGGTGGGGGACCTTTTTTCGGCCCTCAAGGAGGGAACATCCCGGTTTGATTTAATCCTCTCCAACCCGCCCTATATTCCGAGCTCAAAAATAGGAACCTTACCCAGGGAGATAGCGGAATTCGAACCCAGAATCGCCTTGGATGGCGGTCCCGACGGGCTCGAGTTCTTCAGGAAGATAGTCATGGGGGCTCGGGCATTCCTCAAGAATGGGGGGTGGTTGATGCTGGAATTGGGGGAAAGGCAAGGGGAAGCTATTGTTGAGATGATTCGGAATACCGGTTCTTTCGTTTCTCCTTGCATTATTAAGGATTATTCGGGGGCGGATAGGGTTGTTCGGGCCCGCAAAGGACCGAAAAGGTGTGATGAGAGAGGGGTGAGTTTTGGATAAGATCGTCATTCACGGTGGGGAGAGATTAGTGGGTGAGGTAGCCGTCAGCGGATCGAAGAATGCCACCTTGCCCATTTTCGCATCGAGTCTCCTCGCTGAAGGGGAAAACCGATTCTATGGTGTCCCGGATCTCAACGATGTTAAGACCATATGCGAAGTTCTAAAAAATTTGGGAGTAAAAATTGGTCGAGGCCAAGGAGGCGATTATCTCCTCGATGGCACAGAGCTCGCTGGGCATGAGGCCCCCTATAAGCTGGTTAAGACCATGAGAGCTTCAATACTGGTACTGGGTCCATTGATCGCCAGGGCGAGAAGAGCGGTCATATCCCTGCCCGGAGGGTGTGCGATCGGAGCCCGACCCATTAACCTCCATATGAAGGGCTTGGAGAAAATGGGGGCCGAAATTCAATTGAGACATGGCTACATTGAGGCCAAGACGAGGGGATTGAGGGGTGCAGACATTTATCTCGATATTTCGACGGTAACGGGAACGGAGAATCTCATGATGGCAGCCGCTCTGGCCAAAGGGGAAACAGTGATCGAGAATGCCGCCACGGAGCCGGAGGTTGTGGATTTGGCAGAGGTGCTCAATAAGATGGGCGGAAACATTTCAGGGGCTGGATCAAGTATTATAAGGATAAAGGGGGTAAAGCAGTTGACCGCAACGGAGCATACCATCATACCCGATCGAATTGAGGCGGGGACATTTATGATAGCTGCTGGGGTTACCAAGGGGAATATCCATATTCGAAACTGCAAACTTGACCATATGGAGGCCGTGGTCAATAAATTGAGGGAAGCGGGCATGGAGATCCTTCGAGAGGATGATGGGACGAGGGCGATTGGAAATAAGAGGATTAAGAGCGTCGATATAAAAACCCTCCCTTATCCAGGTTTTCCTACGGATATGCAAGCCCAGATTATGGTCCTCATGACATTGGCTCGAGGATTAAGCGTGATCTCCGAGACAATTTTCGAGAACCGATTCGTCCACGTGGGTGAACTCAGGAGGATGGGAGCAAACATCAAGATTGAGCGGAGTAGCGCAATCATTAAAGGTGTCAAGGGCCTCAGCGGTGCCCCAGTGATGGCGACCGACCTGAGGGCCAGTGCGTCATTGGTCCTGGCCGGTTTGGCCGCGGAAGGGGAAACAGAGGTTTCCCGGGTTTACCACTTAGATAGGGGGTATGAGAAGCTGGAGGAAAAGTTGGCGAGCCTCGGGGCTCATATTAGGAGGGACCCACGTAAATGAGGATACTGAGGGTTGGTGATAAGGACTTCAAGAGACAGCTTGAAGGGGTGCTCAGTCGAGGACGGGAGGACCTCGAGGCAGTGGAGCGGTCAGTCCAGGCTATTTTGAAAGGGGTCAAGGCCAAAGGAGATGAAGCGGTTATCGAATATACGAAGCGTTTCGACGGCATGGATCTTTCACCTTCCCAGCTTCGGGTCTCCCGAAAGGAGATTGAGGAGGCCTATGAAAAGGTTCCAATGGAGGATTTGGACGCGCTAAAATTGGCCGCAGAGCGCATTGAATCCTTCCACCGAAGGCAGTTGGTGAACTCTTGGTTTGAATCAACTGCAGATGGCATAATCCTGGGGCAAAAGGTAACCCCCATCAAACGGATAGGGGCTTACATCCCGGGAGGGGGAAATCCCTATCCTTCCACCATATTGATGACCCTTATTCCCGCGAAAATAGCGGGTGTCAGCGAATTGATCATGGTTTCTCCAATCTATGGAGGCAGGGGAAGCGCCCATGTCTTAGCGGCAGCGAGATTAGCTGGGGCCACCTCAATCTTTAGGGTGGGCGGGGCACAAGCAGTGGGGGCCCTTGCCTATGGAACCCAGTCCATCCCAAAGGTGGACAAAATCGTTGGGCCGGGAAATGTCTATGTGGCCACTGCCAAGAGGATGGTCTTTGGTGATGTGGGAATCGATATGGTGGCGGGACCAAGCGAGATCTGTATTTTTTCGGATGGGCATGCCCCCCCTTCCTCTGTCGCGGCGGATTTACTCTCCCAAGGGGAACACGATGAGAGGGCACTACTGGTCCTGATTGTCCTATCCGATGCTTATGCCCGCGCTGTTAATAGCGAAGTTGAGAGGCAGTTGAAGGAATTAAAGAACAGGGTAGTGGTGGAGCGAGCATTGAGTAATCAAGGTGCCATCATCGTTGCTCAAAGCTTAGGAGAGGCCATAGACCTCATCGATGAAATTGCCCCCGAACACCTTGAGCTCATGGTGGAGACTCCATGGAATCTGGTGGGGAGAGTTCGAAATGCCGGGGCGATATTTTTAGGCCCCTTCACACCGGAGACGGTCGGGGATTACCTGGCGGGGACAAATCATGTGCTGCCAACCGGGGGGACATCACGTTTCTCCTCCCCCTTAGGAGTCGATGATTTCTTGAAAAAATCCAATATAATCTCCTTCTCTCGAGAAGCCTTATCGGAATTTAGGGCATATATCCTCAGAATGGCGGCCATGGAGGGATTGGATGGACATGCGAGGGCCGTGGAGATGAGGTTTTTGGACGAAAAGGCTGAGGGCGGGAAAGTTACTGCCAAAAAGCCGATTTAGGAGGGGGGATGGGCAGGAGAATAGAGATTAGCAGGAAAACCAAGGAGACGGGGATTAGCCTCAGGCTTGACCTCGATGGCTCAGGCCAATATTCTATTTCTTCGGGGATTCCCTTTTTCGACCACATGCTGAGCCTATTCGCCATGCATGGATTTTTCGATCTCCATGTCGAAGCTGAAGGCGATATAGAGGTTGACTTTCACCATACCGTGGAGGATATCGGGATATGCCTTGGGGATGGATTTAAGAGAGCCATAGGGGATGGGAAGGGGTTGCGGAGGTATGGAATGGCCATCATTCCCATGGACGAGACCTTAGTCTCCGTGGCATTGGATTTGTCGATGCGGCCTTACTTGGTCTACAATCCCGGTTTGAAAAGAAAGAAGATCGGCCTATTCGATTTGGATTTGATCGAGGAATTCTTTAGGGCCTTTATAAACCATGGTGGCATCACCCTGCACATTAACACGATGTATGGGAGGAATAGCCACCATATTAT
>DAOVGJ010000208.1 GCA_030672465.1 Pseudomonadota bacterium
GCCGTTGCCTTCAGTGCAAGAAGCCGAAATGCATCGATGGATGTCCGGTTGAAATCGACATCCCCGCTTTCCTTCAGCTCATCGACGATGGGGATTTTATGGGTGCCGCCCGAAAACTGAAGGAACAGAATAGCCTGCCCGCCATATGCGGCAGGGTTTGCCCCCAAGAGGATCAATGTGAAAAGGTTTGTATCCTGGGGAAAAAGGACGAACCTGTGGCCGTTGGAAGGCTCGAGCGGTTTGTCGCCGATTGGGAACGTTCTCAAGGGGAGGTCGAGATTCCCCCAAAGGATCCTCCGACCGGGAAGAGGGTTGCCGTGGTCGGATCGGGTCCCGCTGGCCTCACCGTGGCTGGAGATCTCATCAAAAAAGGCTATGAGGTGACCATATTCGAGGCCCTCCATAAAACCGGCGGCGTATTGGTGTATGGAATCCCCGAATTCAGGCTTCCCAAGGCCATCGTCCAGGCGGAGGTGGACTATTTGGCCAAATTGGGGGTTGAAATCAAGGTGGACTCTGTCATCGGGAGAATCAAGACCATAGACGAACTCTTCGAAGGAGGCTATGATGCGGTCTTTTTGGGATTGGGAGCCGGTTTGCCCTTGTTCATGGGTATTCCCGGGGAAAACTTCTGTGGCATTTATTCGGCCAACGAATATCTCACCCGGTCCAATTTGATGAAGGCATACCTCTTTCCCGAATACGATACCCCCATAGCCAGGGGGAAGGACGTGGCCGTTTTGGGGGCTGGCAATGTCTCCATGGATTCGGCTCGAACGGCCCTCCGGTTGGGGGCGGAGAAGGTGAGGATTGTCTACCGACGTTCAAGGGTTGAGATGCCGGCACGGATCGAGGAGATCGAGCATGCCGAGGAGGAAGGGATAGAATTCCACCTGTTGACCACTCCGACCCGTTTCTTCGGGGATGACAACGGGTGGGTGACGGGGATGGAATGTATCCGGATGGAATTGGGGGAACCCGATGAATCGGGGAGGCGAAGGCCCATTCCCATCAAGGGATCGGAGTTCAGCATGGACTGTGATTTGGTCGTGGTGGCCATTGGGGCGGGTGCCAATCCGCTTCTTCCCACCACAACAACCGGCCTGGAGCTCAATAAGAGGGGATATATTGTGGCAGATCAGGAGATGGGGAAGACCACCAAAAAGGGGGTTTGGGCCGGTGGGGATATCGTTACCGGCTCCGCCACGGTGATCTTGGCCATGGGAGCAGGGAGGCAAGCTGCCAATTCCATTCATGATTACTTGATGAACGGGCAGACGAACTGGCCCTAATGTCCTAAGGGCGGGAAAATGATCAAAGCGGGAGGCGGGATCCTCCCGTTTTTTTTGGAAATAGTCGGCCATCGAAGTCTGTATCTCTTCTCCATTACGCGGAAAGTATGAAAAAAGGTTAGGGTCATCGAGGATATCCTGGAAGGACATAGGTTCATAACATATGAAAAATATTATACTTTTTTATTAAAGGGGGGTTGGCATAGAAAATGCATTTTCTCAGTTCGTCATACTGATCTATGTGAGGCTAGAAGAACAGTGAATGGACGAGAAGAAGACCGAGTCCTAACGACCGAGGAATCCTGTCGATACCTGAGAATTACGAAGCCTACCTTCTTCAAATACATCCGTAATGGTCGCATCAAGGCTACCAAGGCGGGCAAGGGATGGAGGGTCTTGTACTCCGAACTGATCCGTTTCCTCAACGGGGGGGAAAGCAGAATGTAAGGCTTTAGGAGGCGGGAATTCATCCGATCTGTATAAAATCTGCAATTCATATCTCGAAAGGGCATCAACGGCGATGCCCTTTTCGTTTATGGTTTGACCCACGTATTCCTCCCTATCTTTGTCCTTTTACTCCTATCTGTCGCCCTATCTTCTCAAGTCGCTGATTCCCAAACCGCCTGGGTTAAAGAGTTGTTGACGGCGATTACGCTTCTCCTCACCAATGGAGAAAGGGGTCGGCTCATCGGGGTTGATACGCCAGAAGTCCATGAATACCAAAATGCATTAAAAGGAAAAATATACCGTCTCAGGGTTGGCGGGCCTAAAGGATATCGATTTATCTACCTATCCCCATTGCGGCAGGATTGACTAACTCGACCATGATCGTTCCCAATTTGTCCAAAGCGCCGTGATCGAACGGAGGAGGTGGCGGTCCCTGTTTTGCCCCCACGGTAAGGACAAGGGGAAAGACCACCTTGTTGCTGGTGTTTCTCCCCTTATCCCGAATATATGCTGTCAGCCTAAGCTGGGTCCATTCGGGCATTTGAAGGCCCGCACCAGCCGAGCTAAAAAAATTGAGATATCCCCTCAGCTTTTCTCGATGTCGCTTCTTGATGACTACGTATTCGGCGGAATATGATCCATAACCCACCTGATCGAAGACGCATACGAATTGTCGCATATCCCCATCAGGGTCATTGGCCTCCAAGTAGATCTTCCAGGTATCGCCGCGGGAAAGCTCCTTCGAGGCAAACCAGTGGGTGATGACTGGAGCGTTTCCCCCCGGCTTAATGACCCCTTCGCCTAAAGATTTGGAACATCCCATTTTCATTGGGAGGGCTACAAGGGCTCCCATGAAAACAACGGCTGCAATTTTCTTCATTTAACTCTCCTTTCCATACCTTTAATCATTTCATAAAATTATACATCAGAAGCAAGAGGCTGGAGAAGAGGCATCGGCGTAAAACAAAAAAATGGTCCACAAGAAGTAAACAAGACTTGAGTTCGACACCAATAATGCCTATATATTGGTCACAGGGCCAAATTTTGGAGGATTCTGGCCTATGTCTATCTGATGGACGGGACCTTTCTGAATGCCGAGATAATTAAGCAAGGTTATGGATTTGCGTATGCTTGGTTTCCTTTCAAATACATGGAAGAATTCAGGATATACGAGAAGATGGCGAGATTGAATAAGAGGGGGTTGTGGGAGGAACAGAAACAAGGAGAATCATGTACCATTATAGGCTTTAAGTAAAGGAGATATCATGAGATCACTTGAGGAGAAAATATCTCTTAGACTTCAGATTATTTCATTAATATTTCTATTCATTTCAACTGTTTTAATTCAGATAGCTGGTTATCAAATTAGCAAGTAT
>DAOVGJ010000127.1 GCA_030672465.1 Pseudomonadota bacterium
CGGTAAAACAGCCACAGCTGATATCGATGCCCCGATAGAGGCTTATAGAGAGAGCGGAGAAAAAGAGGATGAGGAGAATGCTCAGGATAAGGGCTGCTGCCCGGGGAAACAAACCGATGATAAGGAGGATTCCACAGACCAGCTCCAACCAGGGCAGCGTTATCGCCACTAGGTTAATGAAACTTCCCGGAAGGATCCTGTAATTGTACACAGCAACGGCAAAGGCCGAGGGATGGAGGAGTTTATCAGTACTGGCATAGATGAAGATCAGGCCAATGGTCCAGCGGAATATAACAGAGGCATAGGGGTTGGCATACAGGCTGAGGACGGATCGCATAAATCCCCTCATGTGATCTACTCCACCTCGAAAGGCATTTCCGTCATCATCCATTCGGTCCACCCATTGATCAAGATCTTAACATCCCTGTATCCCAAGCCTTTTAGTACGGAGGCGAGTTCAGGGCTTGAGGGACAGCCGATGCCGTCGCAATAGACGATCAGCTCCTTTTCATGATCCACTTTCAACGAGAATTCCTGAAGCCTTTCGCCGAAATCCCCTTCGTGGACCGGTAAATTCAAGGCCCCTTTGATATGTCCCAATTGGTAATCAGCCCTGGAACGAGCGTCCAGGAATAGGGTTTCGCCGGATAAGAATTTTACCACGGCATCTTCCAGGGGAACCGTAGGGATATCCCTTTCCCCTTTTGACGAGTAAGCTCCGTGAGACCAATCCCCAACCACGGGAAGGGGAGTCAAACGGAGCGTATTGACTATCAATCCCATTCCAAGGGAAAAGAGAATGATGATGATCACCTGTTGGAAAAAGGGGACTTTCGCGTTTACAGTCATTGGTTGACTGGGGAGCAAATGAACTTACCTAACCAAGGGAAAAGGGCGACCTTGGGTAGATCCAGATGTTCCCGTGTTTCGTTGGGACTTTTCATGGTCGCTTTATCTATAAAAGGGCCCGGGAGGAGATACAGTACCCGGTCCGCTCATGAGCCCTTTTTGGACCGGTCTATGAATTCTTTTATCTCGGGGTCTTCTTTTACCTTATCGTCGAGACGGATGGGAGTATTTATGAAGGTACTCTTTCTTCGGGAATCCTTCTCCAATTCCTTCAATTGCGCTTCGGTCCTCTGCTTGAAATCCTCCAACCTCTTGATATACTCCTCCCTCTTATCCTGGGGAATGGATTTGGCTCTTCCCGTCCCCATTCGGTAGGATTCCAATTGCCTTTCGATACTCTTGATCTGTTTCTCCATGTGGTTCCTGCGACTGAGGTCTACGAAATCACGGTTCCCCTCCACTACTTTCAGGTCGACCCTCCCCAGGTACTGTCCCTTTGAGTAAGTCTGGAAGAGCAAAGCCTTCCAATCCCGATCGGACCGAATGGTTTGATTGTAAGACGCCTTCCCTCCGCTCCCAAAGATGAAGTGAACCTCCTTCACCTGTTGAACCAGCTTGGTATATTCCCGAAAAGAGCCCAGGTTGCTCAGGGCCACGATAATATCACAATCCTTCTCAAGCTTGGCCGCCACCCTTTTCGCCGCCACTATTGGATCGGATATGAAATACCCTTCAGGGGCTACCCCTTCATTGTGGTGGACATCGGAGGTTAGACCCAGCAAGCCGACTCTTATTCCGCCTATATCGAACACCACGTTGGTTTTGAAGACCGGCTTTCCTCCCTTTTCATGCATGAGGTTGGCAGACAGAAGGGGTAAATGAAACTCTCTCTGCAAATCCCGCAGGAATTCGATTCCGGCCAAAAGGTCGTCCGATCCAATGTTGACGGCCTGATAGCCCATCCGTTGATAAGCCCGTGCGATTACCCTGGCCTTCTTCCTATCCGTAGAAGAGGGAGAACTTTTTTCCTTAAAGAGGCTGTTGCCCGCGTCGAGGATGAGGACATTTCTCCCTTGCCCCTTGAGATCCTTAATAACGGTGGCCCGCCGGGTCAACCCTCCCACAAGCCTATTTCCTCAGGTGGGACAGGGGTCAATTACCCCACGCGTATCATTGGAATAGAGGAGCGTCAATTCATCCGCTTCAACGCGTTGCCACAGGGCGAGGAGCCCGAACATCAGGATCAGCAACACCATCCTTCTCATTGAGGTTTCCCTTTGCGTTATGGGTTTTTGGTTCTATTGCTATTTATATTTATAGCAAAAATTCCAGCTTAAGAAAGGGCTTTTTCCAAGTCCTCCGAGCTAATTCCCCCCTTCTCATGGATTTCTTGTTTATTACAGCGATACTCCTCTACGGCCAGCCTCAATGCATTGGCAGCCAAGGTGAAACAGGGAAGCTTCTCCTGAGGTAATTGGCTCACGATCTCCTTGGCCGTTTCATCCGAAATCCTCAGAGCTTCCTCAACACCCTTTCCCTTGATCTTTTCGGTGATGATGGAGCTGGTTGCAATGGCGGCGCCGCATCCGAATGTCTTGAATTTCGCATCCACAATAACATCCCTTTCCACTTTTATGGACATTTGCATGATGTCGCCGCAGGTTGCATTCTTCACGATGCCCGTCCCGTCGGCATCCGCGACTTCTCCAACATTTCGAGGGTTTTGGAAGTGATCCATCAGGAATTTTGGGTATTCCATCACTTTTTCCCCCTGGATTGTCTCAATTGTGGTTGTTGTTTCGGCGGCTCATGAGCCTTTTCCAGCTTTTCGACCCGTTGCTCCAGTTTTTCGTGGAGTTGCAATATTAATTTCATCACATCAGATAAGGGGTCGGGAAGGTTTCCATGCTCGAAATCGATAGCGGACCTTCTCCGTGCATCCGATTCCACCATCCTTCCCGGGACCCCGACAACAGTAGCACCAGGGGGGACATCCTTTATGACCACGGAGCCCGACCCAATTTTCGCCCCGTCTCCTATAGTAATAGCTCCGAGAACAGTGCTGTTGGAACCCACTACAATCCAGTTTCCCAAGGTAGGATGGCGTTTCTTCTTCTCCAGGGTGGTTCCGCCAAGAACGACCCCTTTATAGATCAGACAATCGTCTCCAATCTCGGTCGTCTCGCCGATCACCACCCCCATTCCATGATCGATGAAGAAGCGGCGGCCAATGGTCGCTCCGGGATGGATCTCAATCCCCGTTAATGCCCGGCTGATATGTGAT
>DAOVGJ010000226.1 GCA_030672465.1 Pseudomonadota bacterium
TTCAAGGATGAATACGGGTCTTGAAACACAATCTGCATCCTCCGGCGCACCCTGCGCCTCTCGGCCTTCGATAACTCATACAATTTCACCCCGTCGAATACAACCTCACCGGATGTCGGGGACAATAGACTCAATATCAGCCTGCCAATTGTCGTCTTCCCACACCCGGATTCCCCAACAAGCCCCAATACCTCACCTTTTCGAATCCCGAAACTTACCCCATCCACCGCCTTCAATACCCGACGCCTGGGGAGGGGAAAATACTTGCAGAGTTCTGTAACCTCGATAAGGATTCTATCCTCACTCATTCCTTCTTCCCGTTGATCGGATAGTGACACCTCACCTCGTGGCCTTCACGAAGACACGTTACCCCTGGTGCCTCTTCTTTGCACCGGGCAGCGGAATACTCACAACGGGGCTCAAAGGGGCAGGCGGGCGGCAACCGATGTAACTGAGGAGGTTGCCCCTCGATGGAATCCAAACGGGTCCTCTTTGCTCCTAGACGAGGCAGTGATTTCAAGAGAGCCTCCGTGTACGGATGCGCCGGCTCGCTAAATAGGGTAAACACATTCGTATACTCCACCACACGACCCGCATACATCACCGCAACCCGCTGACACATGTTCGCGATGACCCCCATATCGTGGGTGATTAAGAGAATTGCCGTCTCTTGCTCACGGCAGATCTCCTTCATCAACTTCAGTACCTGTGCCTGGACCGTCACATCCAAAGCCGTCGTCGGCTCGTCCGCGATCAAGAGCGACGGCTCGCACGCAAACGCCATTGCGATCATCGCCCGCTGGCGCATTCCGCCGCTCATCTCGTGAGGATAGTTCTTAACCCTCTCTTCCGGCGATGGAATTTCGGTGGTCTTCAACATCCGGATCGATTCCCTTAAACTCTTCATCCGATCCATGCCCTTGTGATATCGAAATACCTCCGAGAGCTGATACCCGATCCTCAATACCGGATTCAAGGAGGTCAATGGGTCCTGAAAGATCATCGAGATCTTCGAGCCACGAATCTTCCGGATCTCACGATCACTCAGCCTCAACAGATCCTTACCCATAAACTCAATCCGACCCTCAAGAATCCGACCCGGTGGAGAGGCCACCAGCCGAAGAATAGACAATGCCGTCACGCTCTTGCCACAACCCGACTCCCCAACAAGACCGAGAACTTCACCCTTTCTCACCTCAAAATCCAACCCGTCAACCGCCTTGGTGACACCTTCGGTGGTGAAGAAGTAGGTCTTTAACCCCGATACTCTGAGGATCAATCTATCATCCTCTCTCCGTTCCATAGGCCTCTTTGCCCCTGCCACTACCGCTGGGAAAGCCTGGGATCCAACGCGTCCCTGAGGGCATCGCCCATTAAATTAAAACCCAGAACCGCAAAAATGATGGCAAGTCCCGGAAAAACCGCCAACCAGGGAGCCAGCTCCATGAACCTTCTGCTTTCACTGATCATGAGCCCCCAGGAGGGCGTTGGGGGCTGGGTCCCCAGGCCGAGAAAACTCAAAGCGGCTTCGACCATGATGGCGGTGGAAAGATTAAAGGTTGCCTGAACAATGACCGGGGAAAGAACATTGGGCAGGATAAAAAACAGAATGATCGTAATATCCCTGGCTCCCACGGACCGAATTGCCTCGATAAATTCCTTTTCCTTGACAGCGAGAACCGAGCCGCGAACGATCCGGGCAAAACGGGAATGATAAAGGAATCCGATGGTAAGCAATAAATTCTCCAGGCTGGGCCCCAGTACGGCAACCAACATCAGGGCCAATAAAAGCAAGGGAAAGGCAAACAGAATATCCAGCAAGCGCATGATAATATTGTCCAAAATTCCCCCGTAGTATCCAGAGATGAGACCAATGACGACCCCCAAAAAAATGGCTATCGCTATCGCACCAAACGATACCTCCATTGATATTCTCGTTCCGTATAATAATCTGCTCAACTGGTCCCTGCCAAAACGGTCGGTTCCCAACCAGTATTTTGCACAAGGCGCACGAAGAGAATCTTTTGGATTCATCGCAAGGGGGTCATAGGGAGCAACAACACTACTGAAAAGGGAAACCAGGATCAGGATTATCACCATAATTGAACCGATAATGCCCAGTTTGTGTTTCTTAAACCCCATCCACGCCAATCGAGAAGGGGATAATATTTCCCCATTTTCTTTCTTTTCATCCATGTGGTCTCACCCTTCCGCCATTAATAGGTAATTCTTGGGTCCAGAAAGGCGTATACAATATCAACGATTAAATTGATTACCACAAAAACAGATGCGATAAAGAGAATGGATCCGGTAACGATCATGAAATCCCGTTGCTCAATGGCGAGTAAAATTAATCGCCCAACTCCGGGCAAAACGAATACTTCCTCAGTGAGTACCAGCCCACCAATGAGAACTCCAATCTGGATTCCCAAAACGGTTATAACCGGGATCAAAGAATTCTTTAACACGTGAACAAAGAGAACAAGTTTTTCCGTCATCCCTTTTGCTCGGGCCGTTCTGACATAATCCTGTCTTAAGGTATCCAGGACCGAGGAGCGTGTCATTCTTACGATATACGAAAGGGTTGTCAGGCCTAAAACAAAACCGGGAATCACCATGCATTTGATGTTCTCCAGGGGATTCTCCGAAAAGGGGACATACTGCAGAACAGGTAACCATCGAAAGTAGAGGGAACCAAGGAGGACTACGATGGTTGCCAGCCAGAAATTGGGTATTGAATACCCCATGATGGTTGCCACTCTCACAATACCGTCAAGAAATGAAAACTGCTTGTAGGCCGAAAGCATTCCCATGGGGATTCCAATGAGAATCACGAACGCAATGGCAATGATCATCAACTCAACGTTTACCGGAAGCCGATGAAGGATTTCTTCCATTACTGGTTTGCCGGAGGTGAACGATTTGCCCAGATCACCCCGTACTGCATCCCACAACCAGTACAGGTATTGGAGATAGACGGGTTTGTCGAGATTCAGCTCTTTCCTCAGCTCCATCAAGACTTTCGGATCCCCGGCTACTTCGTCACCCATCATGATATCCACCACATCCCCGGGAACCAAGTGGAAGGTGGCAAAGACGAGGATGGAGACTCCCAGCAAAATGGGGATCATGCTCAATATGCGAATGCAGATGTATCGGAGCATTGAGGTTTTGCTTCCCTTGACAAAATCAAAACAAAAGCCCCATCAAAATCATTTTAATTTCTGATTGAGATGGGGCACGTATTTCAATTTCAATTCGTTATTTTCCTATCCAAGCTTCCCTCAAAAATGAACGGGAATTGTTTGATAAGAACTTATAGCCCTTAACTCTCTCGTTTACGATCTCGAAACGGGGAGTCATGGCATAGGGCCAGATGCAGGGTACGATCTCTGCCTGGTACCGTTGCAGTTCGTGCCAGAGCTTGATTCTCTTCTCCAGATTTGCTTCCGTATGCTGGGCTTCGAAGAGCCTGTCCAGCTTTTCATCTTTGAACCCGAAGTAATTGCCGCTCGCTTTGCTGTAAAAGTAGTTGTAGCAATAGCCCTCCGGATCAGGATACCAGATTCCCGCGAATATCATTGAAATGAAATCGCCGGCCCGCCAGGTTTTTAAGGTAATTCCCCAGTCCTTTTGAACGATGTTCATCTTGATGCCGACCTTTAGCAGCTGCCTCTGCATGATTTCGGCGAAGGGGATATAGTCCGGGCTGTGGGGGGAGGTGATGCAGGTGAATTCGAAACCATCGGCATACCCCGCCTCTATCAGCAGTTTTTTAGACAGGGCAAAATCCTGTTTATAAAAGGGAAGCTCAGCCACTTCACTCTGGGGCAGCACATAGGGGACACAACCCGGAGGAATGCATGCGGATAGCGTTCCCCTGCCCATCAATACCGTGTCAATGATTTCCTGCCGATCCAGGGCGGAGGCCACGGCCTGTCTGAGCTTGAGGTTGTTAAATGGGGGTCTGTCGAGTTTCATCCAGAATCTGTTTTGCCTGACAGGAGGGCCCATCAATGTCTTCAGGTTTTTCTCCTTCGCCAGCAAGTCCGCAAGCTGGGCTTCCTTGATCCAACCAATATCGACCGTGCCCTTCCGCAGGGCAGCCACACGGGAGGTCTCGTCTTTAATCACGATGAAATCGAACCCGTCGATATACGGTTTGCCCTTGTCCCAGTAGTCATCGAACCGCTCATAGATCCCTTTGATTCCATGCTCATATTTTATCAGTTTGAAAGGTCCTGTTCCTATTGGATTGGCTTGAAGGGATCCATATTTTTCAACAGCCGCCTTGGAAACAATGGCAACGTACCACGGCGTTCCAATGGTGTTCAAAAATGGTGGATAGGGTTGCGACATAGTGATCTTAACCGTGTACTTGTCGGGCGTTTCTATTTTACTTATTGTTTTGAAATATGCGCCCCTTGGGGCCTTCGTCTTAGGATCGAGGAGCCTCTCAAAGTTGAATTTAACGACCTCTGCCGTTAATTTACTGCCGTCGTGGAACTTCACTCCTTTTCTAATGTGAAAAATGTAGGTGAGATCATCCGGCTGCTCCCATGAACTCGCCAGACACGGTTCCAGTTGCATTTTTTCATTGTATCGGACCAAGGTCTCATATACGTGCTCGAAAAAGGTGTAAGAAGCAAAAGCCAGAACCAGGTGAGGATCAAGCCCCACGGCGGTTGAGTCAGTGGCAACTTTCAGCCGTCCCCCCCGCTGTGGTTTCTCAGCCGCCTGGAGGGGACTAGGTGACATAACGAGAAGACATGAGAGAAACGCAAAAATCGTAAAGAGAACAAAACATGTTTTTAGATAATTCTTCATTTTCATGCACCTCCTTCTTTGGTTTCAACACGTTTCACGTCGATTTGCCTGAAATATCAGGCCGATCCTGTTTTAAAATCTCACCTCCTTTCTCTTTATCGCGGTATTCAAACATTTAACAAGTCCGAATCCATTGATATAATCGCCGAGGCCGTCCTATTTACACCAATCGTAGATGGTCAGTGCCAGGACTTTAACCGAGGGGACCATCGAATCAATGGGGATGAATTCATCCGGCTTGTGAATCTGATCGCCCCATCCGGGGCCGAACACGGTGGTTGGAATTTTCCCCTGATTGATCAGGTGCCTCATGTCGCACGCAGCGGTTCCCCTATACAATGGAGGTCTTTCACCGGTTACTCTCTCAGCAGCCGACTGTAAGGTTTGAATGATCGGCTCCTTTTCGTCAATGTCCGAGGGATCATCATGATGAAGGAAAAAGACTTCAGGGGGGACCTCTACAAGCCACCGATCTTTTCTATTGGCTTCGACAATTGCCCCTCTGATGTATTCCATAACATCGGCCACCGATCCCACTTCGGACCCGAAATAAGCACTTCCATTCAAGGTGCATTCAGAAGCTGTCACCGTATCGTAATGGCCACCGTGCACCCTTCCCATGACCATGGAAAACGAATTCTGATCCGGTATATGAGGATGCCGATATTTATCATTCAACTTTTGCTCCATTTCCAATAAACTATCGATGACCCTGGATAGCTTCTCGATGGCACTAACCCCATCCTGCTCCCTTCCTCTCCATCTCGCTCCGGTTGGTTTCGACCTTCCTTTTACTTTAATACCCCAGTACACTCCTCCGGCATTTCCGAGTCTCACGGTATTTTTCGTCGGCTCCGTGATAATGGCCGCATCCGCAGTGATTCCCCGAGCCACACAGGCAAGGGTCCCGTTGCCAGCGTGTTCTTCATTGACCACGCTTTCAAATATCACATCTCCCCTCAGTTTTACTCCCAGTTCAATCAAACATTCCAGGGCAACCATGGCCGCAACGATGCCGCTTTTCATATCAGAAACGCCTCGGCCGTACATTTTGCCATCCTCAATTTCTGCTTCAAAGGGATCATGGGTCCATTCATCCCTTGGTTCAACGGTTACCGTATCAATATGCCCGTTGAGGATGAGCGACCTTCCGGCTTTGGACGATCCCTTCCAAGTTCCCACGACATTCGGCCTGTTCTTGTAGTTCAAGACATCCATCTTTCCTGACTTGACCAGATCTCCATAGCTGGGGAGATCCTGATACGGCAAAATGAGATCATGAAGCCAGTGAGAGGGGTACTGGGCCACATCGGGGTACTTTTCGAATAACTCTTTTATGTCCGGTTCCGAGAGAGCAACCTTCAGTCCGAGATCTCTTAAATACGCTGCTACAAATTCCTGAGCTTTCAATTCGTCTCCGGTCAGGCTGGGGATTTTTACCAATGTCGCCAGGAGTTCAATAATCTTCTCCCTTTTTTCTTCAACTTTGTTTATGATTTTTCGTTCGATCATAAAATGACCCAGGGGGTGACAATATTGATAACAATATTGGAAACGGACTAAGCACAACCCCCAGTTAAGACCATCACTATCAGTTCCCAAATAAAATGTCAAATTAATATTTTTTATTTAATCAATAATAAAAACCTAATAACTCATTTCAGGGGCGCATCTATGTCAAATTGTAGTCCTTTGGTCTTAACATCATGAGAAAAAGGTTTTTAATCGCCAATGTTCAAGGTGCTGGGGATCCTTCTGTAAATTAATACCGATGGGAAATAATTAGAGTAAGCTCAAATAGTAATAAGCACCTTGGGGTCTCAAAATGGCAGGACACTGATTGGGTTCGATTTTTACCGTGCCGGTCTTGGTCCTGGGTGACAAAAGCGAAACCAGGGTTTTGAGGCAAGAGCCCCGAGGCTGTAGAAGATCGCGCACGCGATAAAGATGAGATTTGTTGTAAGATCGAACTGGGCAATGCTCCATCCGATGATAGGCCCCAGAGCCGATCCTAAATCAAAGGCCGTTGCATAAGAAGCCACAGCTTTAGCTCCCCTTTGGCCTGCCTTGGCAGAGATGGTGATACCGAGTAGAGTCCCGCAGAAGAATACGACCAAAACACCACCTATCATCCACAGGGGGCCGAATGATAAGCCTGAAAAGGCCATGGCTATGGCCCCGAGAACAAAAAGGACAGGTACGGAGCGCTCCCTTCCCATACGGTCGGCCGCGGTTCCCAGCAGGGGCGATCCGACACTGCCGAGAACCCAGCGAACGGCAAGAACCATACCGGTTAGTGTTGCCACACCAATGGTGTGTCCGAAAAGATCCATCGACATTCCTACCTGTTCTCTCAATATCAATCCCAGTGTTGACACCATCAGGCCGAAGCCCACTATACCTATGGCAAAACCGCATAGCATGACCCTTAGGTCTGTTCGGGCGAAGGTGATGTCTGAAGGAGTTGTCTTGATTAGATTGAGCCCCCTCTGTGATAAGAAGCTGAGAGGTGCCGCAAAAAGGGAAAGGAGACTGAATGTAATGAGCGTGAAGGTGAGCCCAAAGAGGTCGTGAATAAGCCCTCCCAGTAACATTCCAACAAACCATCCGCTTAAATTAATTCCCCTTAGGAAACCCATGTTTTTCCCGAGGTGGGCATCGCTTGAGGCGCTAACTACGGTCATGATTCCTGCCTGGCGGATGAAAGAAAAGCAGATTCCCCAGAGGATTCTTGCAACGAATAAAACGGCAAAGATTTTAAAAGCTCCGTAGATGGCTGTCACTAAGGAGCCGAGCAAAAAGGCGGGCACAAGCCAGTACACGACCGGTGAATCCCGGTAACACCTTTCGGCTACATGGTTTGAGGCAAGGCGAATCCATCGATTGACTGACAGAAGAATGCCCACTTGTATGGGAGTTAGGCCGATATGAACATAATGGCTGGGGAGAACTGCATACAGTACAGCATCCCCAAGGACGGATAGACCTGTAGCAATACCGATGGAGACTATAGGGAAAGGGGGTCTTTTCATCTATTTACTTTCGTAAACGATTTTCCCTCCGATAATGGTTTTTTCTACCGTAATATCCCTGATTTCCCAAGGGTCGACCTCGAGCAGGTTATCAGACAACACAACCATGTCCGCCAGCTTACCGGGCTCAATTGATCCTTTAATATCCTCCTCAAAGGAGGAGTAAGCTCCGTTAATGGTGTATACACGCAACGCCTCCATGGCTGTCAGTTTCTCTTGTGGGCCTATATCCACACCGCTTCGGGTTTTTCTGTTCACTGCGCACCACATTCCCCACAGGGGATTGGATGGCCACACCGGATCGTTAGGGGTACATACTGGACAATCCGAATGCGCGCATGAAACGATGCCTATCTCCAAGGCCGTCTTAACGGGAACCATCTTGTTGGCCCGCTCCTTCCCGATGAAGTTATTGATGTGGAGGTCGCCCCAGAACCATGGATGGAAGAGATAGAAGTTGGCGATTATGCCTAGACTCTTCATCCGTTTCAGGTCTTCCATCGTCGGACATAGGGTATGCTCAATTCTATGCCGGGGGTCAGGCCTGGGGTACTTCTCCATTGCATGCTCTATGGCGTTCACCGCTACTGTGATACCGTAGTCTCCCTGCGCGTGAATCGCAACCTGGTAGCCAAGCCTATGGGCCTCAGCAACAATTTCATTCAAGTTCTCCTGCGTGTATCGTAACCCCTCTAGACCCCTTGTCTCCTTGGCCAAATACGGCTCATAAAATGCACACGTGAAGCACTGAATAGAACCGTCAATCAGAAGCTTCACCGCACCTAATCTAAGCCTATTATTACCAAAGCCTGTCCTTAGACCAAGATCGTTGTTCCGGTAGAAATCTTCGTGGATCATCAGGTAAGTCCTCGTCTTCAGCTTGCCCTCCGCAACGGCCTCCTGATAAGCCCTATATGAGTCGGGTTTGTCAATTGCACCCGCATCACACGTAGAGGTCACCCCCGTCTTAACGTATTCCTGGCTAGCCGCAGCAAGCCCATTCTTCAAATCCTCCAAAGTTGCCTGGGGAACCGCTGAATTCATGACAGGGACATCGCGCAAAACCCCGGTGGGCTCACCTGTTACAGGGTCTTTCTCAATGATCCCTCCCTCAGGATTAGGGGTATCCTTGGTTATGTCGGCCAATTCGAGCGCCCTACTATTAACAACGCAGGCGTGTCCTCCCCGTATCGTTAGGATGAGAGGATTTTCGGGTGCGGAGGCGTCAAGTTCCTCTCTGGTGGGCCACCTTCCCTCCTTCAAGCTGTTAGGATCGAGATTCCTTCCCCCAATCCAGTCGCCTTTTGGGGTTTCCCTTGCCCTCTCCTTAATCCCCCGCTGGACATCAATAATTGATGGATTCAGCTCTGTCGCCATATTCAGCAGCTTAAAATTGAAAAGAAATTCCCCAATATATACATTGTGGGTATGGGAATCTATAAACCCCGGCACTACGGTCTTGCCCGTGAGATCCATAACCTTGGTTTTGTCTCCAATGAGGGGGTCCATTTCATTGTTAGTGCCTACGCTAACGATAATGTCATCTCTTATGGCGACTGCTTCCGCTATTGTGTTTCTGGCATCAACTGTTATAACATTCCCATTCCTCATAATTAGATCGGCTGACAATCCCTGAGTTTCCATGTCTCTTCCCTCCATTGATTACGGCCCTTGTATGTATTTTAGTGTGTTATCTTGGTATTCCTAATATGAGACCCCCGGGCAGCATATTATTACCCGACAACGCACCATAAGATCAAGGCCAAAT
>DAOVGJ010000041.1 GCA_030672465.1 Pseudomonadota bacterium
GTTAATTCCTCCTCGATTTTATGGGCAATATCTTTGCACAACATAAGGGACTCTTCATCTGAAACCTTCTCATTTTGCACGATGACACGAATTTCCCTGCCGGCCTGGATCGCATAAGATTTATCAACCCCTGGGAAGGAATTGACAATCCTCTCGAGATCCTCCAATCGCTTCACGTATGTCTCCAGCATTTCACGCCTGGCTCCAGGCCTTGCACCAGATAAGGCATCGGCCGCTTGAATTAAAATATCTAATAGTGTCTCCATCGGTTCCTCGTCATGGTGAGATGCTATGGCGTGCACCACAACGGAGGATTCCCCATATTTCTTGGCCATGTCTGCACCAATTTTGGCATGGGAGCCCTCGACTTCGTGATCGAGGGCTTTCCCAATATCGTGCAATAATCCAGCCCTTTTGGCCTGTTTCACATCGACCCCAAGCTCCGAAGCCATTATTCCCGCTAAAAAAGCCACTTCCATGGAATGTTGGTAGACGTTTTGAGCAAAGCTTGTTCTGAATTTCAACCTTCCGATGAGCTTTATCAATTCAGGATGAATTCCGTGAACGCCTACATCGAATGTCGCCTGTTCCCCTGCTTCGCGAATAGTCGTGCCCATTTCCTGTTCAACCTTTTGAACGATCTCTTCGATGCGAGCAGGATGAATTCGTCCATCGATGACAAGTCGCTCAAGGGCAATTCTGGCTATTTCCTTACGGATGGGATCAAAACCGGATAGAATGACCGCCTCAGGAGTATCATCGATGATCAGGTCAATGCCCGTCGCCGCCTCGATGGCCCTGATATTCCTTCCTTCCCTCCCGATAATTCTCCCCTTCATCTCTTCGTTGGGGAGACTCACGACGGAGACGGTCTTTTCCGCCACATAATCCCCCGCATACCTTTGGATAGCCAAGCTTATAATTTCCTTGGCCTTCTTATCCGAGACCTCCTTAGTTTCTTCCTCGATCGCCTTTATCCGTCTTGCCGCCTCGTGTTTCGCCTCGCTCTCCATGGACTCTATGAGCAATTGTTTTGCCTCTTCCGATGAGATCTTGGCGATGCTTTCCAATTTGATGCGTTGTTTTTCAATCAGCTCGTCATACTGTTTTTGTTGCTCGGCAATAAATCGTTCTGTCTCAGAAACGTCTTTTTCCCTCCGAGATATCTCCACCTCCTTAAAATCGATCAACTCCACCTTCTTGTCCAGGTTAGCCTCTTTCTGATTCAACCTCCTTTCCAGCGATTGAAGGTCTTGGCGCCTTTCCACGGTCTCTTTTTCAAATTCCGCTTTGGCCTGATAGAGTTTGTCTTTAGCCTGAAGTAAAGCCTCCTTTCCCAAAATCTCTGCTTTCTTTTCCGCTTCTTCAATAATCTTCTGTGCCGTGCTCTCCGCTGTCCTCAACTTCGATTCAGCAAATTTTTTCCTGCCGAGAAAACCAATGAGCAGGCCCACAAAAGCCGAGATAGAAGAAATCACGATAAGGATATTGAGGGATATTCTCAAGGAAAACACACCTCCTCCCCTTTTTTTTCAGTACTTGGATAATGCACTTCATTGGGATGATATGATGGTGGGAGAACGAGGTGAGCCTAAATGAAAGAAGAAAGTGGTTAAAGCCTATCCTTTTAGGGGGTCAATCCAATAGGGACATACCTTATTTGTCTTACTAAATGGGTTTTATCAAAATCTCTCATCTTCTCTGAGGCTTTACCTTGAGGTTCCCCACGAAAATGGAGAAAACCTGTTACGGAACTATTCTCAAATATCTAACACTTTAAGAAGATTTAAGATTTTTGAACCGGAGAATATCCTACCCATAACCCGGACCATAACCTTTTTAAAACTCCTAACCAATCCTCTGTAAGGCATCCCTTCGGATCCCCCTATCGCACTCACCCCAAATCTACCCTTTACCATCATATAAAGAATCAATACTAATCTTTTTTAGCTCATCCCTGGAAAAAGGTTTAATTCCCCCGCGTGTGCCGTGTGGTCAATCCATTTGAACCCGATCTCTTCAGGTGGGCACCTTGTTATTGTTTTAGGCTTCCCTTCCGGAAAGGGCTTGCTCACCACAATAAGAGAAGGCTCCCTTTTTTATGTTGTTGGCTCAACATCTTTTGACCATCACGAACACAGCAGGGGAATCTATCATTCGGAATATTCCTTCACCACATTACTATCTTAGCTGACTATCGATAGTTTTGACAATCTCCTCAGATCGATGTTCAACCTCTGCTACAAGCTCCTCTCTCTTCTGCATCTCCTTGAAAAAGTCGTCCGCAATATTTAGGGCCGCTAATACGGCAACGTTCAAACTCGAAACCGTCTTGGTATTCCGTACAATTTCGCCCATCTTCTTGTCTACATAACTCGCTATCTTCTGAATATACTCCGTATCAGCATCGGTCTTAACAGTGTAATCATGCCCTAAGATATTGACTTCTACCAATTTCTCCACTTCATACCCTTCAATGGCCTAGAAACCTGAACCCTCGATGCGTTGGATCAACCGTTCAATCTTGGCCTTGACCGAATTTTTTCTGTCATCCAGAGCCTTGAGCTTTTCATTCAGTTCATCGATACTCTTATCTTTGAGCCGGAGTTTATCGGCCAATGCCTCCTTCTCCTGCTTTAAGCGATTATATCCTTGAAGAATTTCCCTCACTCGCTCTTCCAATCGCTTAAAGCATTCTTCCATTATCTCTTTTTTAATAATTCTATTGTCTTACTTTAACTATTTTAAAATCCATTTTAAGAATTGTCAACCCTTTTCTTGGTCTTTCCCTCCGCCCATCCCGAATAATCCCAAAGGTAGGCCTCGACAAATTGGTCGAGATCACCATCTAATACCCCTTCCACATTCCCCACCGTAACGCCTGTTCTATGGTCCTTTACCATTGTATACGGCTGCATAATATAGGACCGAATTTGACTCCCCCACGCAATCTCCTTCTTGTTTTCATGCATTTCTTTCATCTTTTGCGCCTTTTCCTGGAGCTCCTTCTCGTATAACCTTGATCGCAATACCTTCATCGCCATGGCCTTATTTTTATGCTGCGATCTCTCATTTTGGCACTGCACAACAATGCCCGTGGGAATATGAGTAATCCTTACAGCCGAATCCGTCTTATTGACGTGTTGACCACCGGCTCCGCTCGATCTAAAGGTATCGATTCGAAGGTCTGCCTCATCGATCTCCACCATAACTTCCTCTGAAAGTTCAGGATATACGAAAACAGAGGCGAAAGAAGTATGCCGCCTCCTACCGGTATCGAAAGGGGATATCCTGACGAGACGATGGATTCCTATCTCGGCCTTTAAGTATCCATAGGCGTAATCCCCACTTATCGTGAGCGTCACATTCTTTATGCCCGCCTCCTCTCCCGTCAGGATATCAATTACTTCGCTCTTGTACCCCCTTTTCTCCGTCCACTTCAGGTACATTCTCAGGAGCATTTCCGCCCAGTCTTGGGCCTCGGTACCTCCTGCTCCAGCATTGATACTCATGATTGCATTATCGGGGTCATGTTTCCCTCCCAACATCTCTCCCAACTCGATATCACGGATTTGCTTTTCAATCTGATCCAGTTTCCTCCGGACTCCCTCGATCTCCTTTTGGTCTTCCTCTTCTTCAGCCAGTTGGAGTAATATCGCCCCATCCTCCAAATCCTTCTTTATCCCTTGCCATTGATCTACAACATCTGAAAGGGCTGTCCTCTCCTTTAATACACCATGGGTTCCCTCGGTCCCTTCCCAAAATGCTGAATCGGCGATCTGCTTATCGATTTCTTCGATTCGTTTTATCTTTGCATCCACGTCAAAGATGACCCCTGAGTTCATCCACTCTTCTGTTTAAATCCGCAATTTTTCCCCTTAAATCGCTTTCCATTTCATTCACTCCTTTTGTTCGAAAAATTTTCGCTATACCACTGGAGACATTTTTTTAACCCAACCCCAATGTCGAAACTGGGGGAATATCCCATCTTCGCCTGCGCCATTGTGATGTCGGCCAGCGAATGTCTAATGTCTCCTTGCCTTGGACTAGCATAGATTGGGCTTATCTCTTTACCCAGCAAATTCACTAGCTCTCGGTATAATTGGTTTATCGCAATCCTCTTTCCCGTTGCAACATTGAACACGCCTCCTTCGATCCCTTGGGCATGGCAGGCCTTCCAGTTGGCCTGAATACAATCGGATACATACGTGAAGTCCCTTGTCTGCTCGCCATCACCGTATATAGTAGGGGATTCATCCCGTAATAAGCTCCTGATGAAGGAAGGGATAACCGCTGAATAGGGCGAATAAGGGTCTTGTCTTGGCCCGTAGACATTGAAGTAACGAAGGCAAACCGTCTCCAAGCCATAAATCTTATAAAAGACGTTGCAATAGTTCTCCTGGACACGTTTTGTAACACCATAAGGAGAGCTAGGATTTGGGTCCATCGTTTCAACCTTCGGTAATACTTCGCTATCTCCATAAACCGATGACGAACTCGCACAGATAAACCTCTTTACGCGTGCTTCTTTAGCCGCTATCAGGAGGTTCAATGTCCCGTCTACATTGGTCTCGTTTGTGGCCACAGGATCCTCTATGGATCTCGGTACGGAACAGACAGCGGCCTGGTGCAAGATGAAATTGATTCCCTTTACCGCCTCCTCGCAGGCCTTCCGGTCCCGAACATCCCCAGTTATCAACTCAATACGGTCCACAAAGGCGTCTATATTCTCCATCTTTCCCGTGGAGAAGTTATCCAGAACCCTAACCCTTTCATGCCGCTTCTGCAGGTATTCCACCAAATGAGACCCTATAAACCCAGCACCTCCGGTCACCAAAAACCTCGCCATCCCAGCCTCCTTGGTGCAAATAAAACCCTCTTTCCCGAATCTTTTACCCCCTGTTCTTCCCCAAGGCTTTCGCTACCCCCTCCCCTATATCGGCAGGGTTCTGAACAACCATGACCCCCGCCTTCTCCAGGCAATGTATCTTCTCCACGGCCGTCCCCTTACCCCCGGAGATGATAGCCCCCGCATGGCCCATCCTCCTGCCAGGAGGAGCCGTCCTGCCCGCAATGAAGGCAATCACGGGCTTTGTTACCCGTTTCCGGGTATACTCAGCTGCCTCCTCCTCCGCCGTCCCTCCAATCTCACCTATGAGGATCATGGCCTCCGTGTCCGAATCCCCCTCAAACAGCTCCAGTAAGTCGACAAAGGAAAGCCCGATGATTTGATCACCCCCAATACCCACACACGTAGATTGACCTATCCCGCGCCTGGTCAACTGATATACCGCCTCATAGGTCAACGTGCCACTGCGAGAGATGACCCCCACGCTGCCCTGCTTGTGAATGTAGCCGGCCATCAGCCCGACCTTGCATTTCCCCGGGGAGATAATCCCCGGGGTATTGGGACCAATGAGCCTCACTTCCCTCTTCCTCAAATAATGAGAGACCGCAATCATATCCAAGGTAGGTATCCCCTCGGTAAAGCAAACGATCAACGTTACGCCGCTATCCGCAGCCTCCATGATTGCGTCAGCAGCAAAGGCCGGGGGAACGAAGATGGCTGACACATTGGCCCCCGTCGAGGTTACTGCATCCCTCACGGTGTTGAAAACGGGAATTCCATCCACCTCCTGACCCCCCTTCCCAGGGGTCACCCCACTGACTACCTCAGTCCCATAGTCGACCATCTGCTTCATATGGAACATCCCCTCCCTACCCGTAATTCCCTGAATAACAACCCTGGTACCTTCGTCAATGAGAATGCTCATCCATTCACCTCTCAACGACGTGTCGCCCAAAACCCATTTCACGCAGGGTTTCGTGGTCGTGTCCGTGATCCGTGCTCGTGAAACGTGGGCGTGCTCGGGGTTCGGGCCTCCTCATTTGCCATTTGAACTTTCCATTCTTAACCAATTTAACAAATCAAACTAATACAACTAACCAACTCATTACCATTTGGCATTTGAGCTTTGACATTTGACATTTCTCCTCCCGCCTCCA
>DAOVGJ010000216.1 GCA_030672465.1 Pseudomonadota bacterium
AGGAAATTCGCCGCCTATTTCCGAGAGGTGAAGCTGTATCAGAAGAGCCTGGATGGGATAAGAGTGGTCAGTCCCTTCAAGGTTTACCATCGGGGGAAAGGTCTCGATGGGGTACTGATCGGGCTCAACGACGAAGCAAACTTCAACCTGGGGCTGGGAATCTTGGAGAACGTGGATGTTCATCGAGGCACCATATCCTTTGTGGCCCCAGAACTGGATCCCACCAGGATTCGCGGTATCCGCATCGGCTCCATCGTGGTGGACCTATTCGGGGACGACAAGACCCATCACCCCTGAGACCCCTCGTTTCAGCCTTTCAACACATGGCCAAACCCGGAAATTCCCAGGGCATTACCCATGGAGGGCGGCCTTTGGTCTTAACGATTAGGGAGATTGAATGTAAATCCATTTTGAATCGTTCCGGCATCGCTGATTATGCCCTGAACCCATATTTGGGGTGTGAACACGGATGTCGTTACTGTTACGGGCGATTCATGATGAGGTATACCAAGCATGGGGAGCCATGGGGCCATTTCGTGGATGTGAAGGTGAATGGACCTCGGGTTTTGATGAAACAGGCTAGACGGTCCCGGGTAGGAAGGGTGTTTATCAGCTCCGTTTGCGATGGCTGGCAGCCCTTGGAGGAGAAGTACGGGATTACCAGGGCATGCGTTGAAATCCTTTTGGCTAACGACTTTCCCATTACCATCCTGACGAAAAGCGGCCTGGCATCCAGGGATTTGGACCTCTTTGAGGGGAGACGGGAGGTGGAACTGGGCGCGACCATTACCGCCCTCGATGAGGGGTTGCAGAGGATCTTCGAACCCCGAGGTTCCTCCGGTGAGGAGAGGCTATCCCTTCTCAAACAGGCCAAGGGAAAGGGCATCACCACCTATGCCTTCTTAGGCCCCATCATGCCTTATCTCTTTGATACCGAGGAAAATTTAGGGAATCTTATTGCAGCCTTCGCGGATGTTGGGGTGGATTGGATCTATTTAGATCTTCTCAACCCTCGGCCCGGTGTATGGGCATCCCTTTATCCCGTGTTGA
Organism: Pseudomonadota bacterium; assembly: GCA_030672465.1. Taxonomy (GTDB): domain Bacteria; phylum Desulfobacterota; class BSN033; order WVXP01. Next base: position 1,051 of record DAOVGJ010000216.1, read on the forward strand.
GAGATCATTATCCCCATCTCGTGCCTCGCTATAGGCGGGTCCTGTTTAATCAATGGGAGAGGAGGCAGTACGCATCTCGGCTCAGGGAGAGGATCGGGAAGCTGAGTCGTCTGTATCATATGGAGGAAAGGCTCCGATTTCTCTGGTAATGAGGGAGGGAGCGTGGTGACCCCACAGGGGTTAGCGATAGTTGAGAAGAGGATCTATAGCATCGGCACCAGCACCCGACCCTTGGATGAGTTCGTATCCCTGCTCCGACAGTATGGGATCGAGACGGTTCTGGATGTCCGGAGTTTCCCCACCAGCCGGTTCGAGCATTTTAAGAGGGATACATTCGAAAGGGGCCTGCAAGAGTTCGGATTTTGCTATGTTTATCTCGGTACCGAATTGGGTGGCTATCGAAGGGGCGGGTATGAAAAATACATGGCCACCCTTCACTACAGGAAAGGCTTGTCGAAGCTGGTGGAAATCGGGAGCTCTTCCATGACGGCATTTGTCTGTGCCGAAAGATTGCCCTGGAGGTGTCACAGGAGATGGATCGGGGCAAGCCTGATGAGTGAGGGATGGGAAGTTATCCATATTGTGGATGAGAAGAGGACATGGATACCGGGGGAATTTTCCCCCGCACACCCCAAAAAGGGACAAAGCAATTGGTCGGATAAAATGACATCTCTATAAAAGCCGCTCTTAGCTTTCACCGCACATGAGCGTTCACGCGGTATTTGGTCGCAAAACTCGTCCTTTAGGCTCACCCATAAAAAATCTTAACCCCGTTGTTGCAAAAATATTGACCTCACCAATAGGCAAACTTTCTGAGATATCGAAAGGCCTGCGAGAAATCAATCCACACTTTAATTCAACTACGGGGTAAATTCGCGCTCAGAGCTTCCCCTTCCATTTTTCGGTGATCTCAAAAAAAGTCTTGACATTGTCAATTTTTTAGTATAAATGAATAATAATTCAAAAATTGAATAAAAATTCAAAAATGGAGCGAGGACTCAATCGGAAGAGAAGGGAGTATTTGACTCGGA
>DAOVGJ010000222.1 GCA_030672465.1 Pseudomonadota bacterium
CCGGAGGCGACGCCATCTCCCTCATTAATACCCTCATGGCCATGGCCGTCGACCCACAATCCCGGCGGCCCTTGTTGAATAATATCATCGGCGGGCTTTCTGGCCCAGCCGTAAAACCCATAGCTCTAAGGCTGGTGTGGCAGGCTGTCAATGCGGTTAAGATTCCCGTGATAGGACTAGGTGGCATCATGACTCCGGAAGATGCCTTGGAGTTTATCATCGTTGGAGCCCGCGCGGTCCAAGTAGGGACGGCGAACCTCGTCAATCCCACTGCCTGTGTCGAGATCATCGATGGCATTGAAGCCTATCTTACGAAGCATGGATTCCGGCACATCAGTGAGCTGGTGGGACGTCTCAGGACACCATGAAGAGAAGGTGGGAAATTTACCCTCCAAATCCATCGCTTCAGGAGACCTTTTCAAAGGAATTGGAGATCTCCCCCATCACCGCCCAAGTTTTGGCAAACCGTGGCATCAATCAAATCGATCAGGCCGATCAATTCCTTCATCCCAGTCTATCCCATCTCCATTCCCCCTTTCTCATGAAGGACATGGAAAAGGCCGTGGATCGGATTATTCAAGCACTTTCGCGGAAAGAACAGGTTTTAATCTATGGGGATTATGATGTCGATGGAATTACGTCGACAGCCATTATCATCCTCTTCTTCCAAGCCCTCCAATTACCCTACCAATATTACATACCCCATCGAATCAAGGAAGGATACGGTCTCCACCTCGATATCTTGATGAAATTCGCCCAGCAGGGGGGGAAGGTGATTATTACCGTTGATTGCGGCATCTCCAATATGGATGAGGTCAAGAAGGCTCAGGAGATGGGAGTGGACGTGATCATCACCGATCATCATGAAATCCCCGACGAGATCCCCCCGGCTTATGCCGTCCTCAACCCGAAACAGTCGGATTGTCCCTTCCCCTTTAAATCATTGGCCGGCGTAGGTGTGGCCTTCAACTTAATCATTGCCCTCAGGGCCAAGCTGCGGGAACGGGGGGAATGGAAGGATGGGGAAGTCCCCAACCTAAGGAGGTACCTTGACCTGGTGGCAATGGGAACGGTAGCCGATCTTGTCCCCCTTCAGGACGAAAATCGTATTTTCGTTCGGTTCGGTCTCGAGGAGTTGACCAAGGGTAGTCGTCTGAGCACCAGGGTCCTTAAAGAGGTCTGTGGTTTGAAGAAGGGCATCATCACATCGGGAAATATTGGTTTCCAACTGGCCCCCCGAATAAATGTAGCTGGCCGACTTGGGGAGGCTCAAAAGGCGATCGAGCTCTTGGTGACCCAAGAGCTGAAAAGGGCGGAAGCATTAGCCCGGGAGCTGAGCTTGGAAAATAGCAGGCGGCAGCGGATAGAAGAAGATATTCTCATGGAGATCATGGGTTGGATCAAGGGGGACGACCGCCTACTCCAAAGAAGGTCATTGGTCTTCTCTTCTCAATCCTGGCATCCAGGGGTCATCGGGATCGTGGCCTCGCGCTTGGTGGACCACTATTACAGGCCAACCATCTTGATGTCCCTCGATGGGGATCGGGGAAAGGGTTCGGGAAGGAGTATCGAGGGGTTCGATCTCTATGAGGGGGTAAAGGGGTGCAGCCCGATGCTCTTGAGCTTTGGGGGACACCGATTTGCAGTCGGCCTTACCATCGAAGGGGAGAAGATCGAGGCATTTAAGAGTCGGTTCGAAGAGCTGGTATCGCAAGGCTGTAAACCCAGCGATTTCATTCCCACGATACGAATCGATGCGGAGGTGCCTTTGCCGACCATCGAAAGAGAGCTCATAGAAGAACTCTCATTACTTGCTCCCTTTGGAGCCTCCAACCCCAAGCCGGTATTTTGCTCCAGGGAATTGAGGATAGTAGATTCCAAGATAGTGGGGGAGAACAATTTGAAGTTAAGGGTGGAAGAAAATGTCATTTATGATGCCATAGGGTTCAACATGGGTGACCTCTATCCCCTAAAATCGAACCGGGTTAGGATCGCCTTCGTCCCCCAGATCAACGAGTGGCAGGGGGTGAAAAATATTCAACTCGAACTGAGGGATATCCTCATCTGTTAAAATGGTTGTCGGGAGTATTTTTGGGGTCTGTTGCCCACATTCCCCTTCGCTCACTGAAAAGAATTTTGGACCATTCTAAAGTTCGCTTCACTGCAAATCCAAAACTCGTCCTCCGGGCTCAGACGTTGCAGTTGCGGTTCTGCAGTGCTGCAGTCATGCGGTTAGCCTCTTTGAAACGGGAGGCCCTTGCCGAATTACTAAACCCTTCATATATTTCCCCCCAGGCTGGATTATTCTCATTTCCATCCCCGGAGCCGATGATATTCCGCCACCATGATCTTCAATTCCTCAGGGGGCAGGCGGATGCCATTTCGCCCGGCCTTCTCTAAGAATTTGACCGGAAGCGTATCCTCCTCAACGGAGATTCCCTCCTGCCTGTTAAATTCCATGGATAGGCTCAGGACCTTTGAGACCCGCTCACGCAGTTCCTCCTCACGGAACCGTCTTCCGGTCACCGCCTCAATGAGCTCGATAATATCGTTCCACCCGAGATAATTACCATAGAATTTACAGATGAGCAGCATATCAAAAAGCGTCATTCGGTCCTCTGCTTCCACCAAGGCACGAACCCGTTCCGGGATATCCTCCGTCCTGTACTCCCTTTTGATCTCATCGAGATAGAAGAGGCTCTGGAGGTGAGCAGCTCCCCTTTGTGAAGTAGCATATGCCAAACCCATTCCTTTCAAGGAACGAGGGTCAAATCCGGGAAGCTCCAAACCTTTCACATGGATGGCAAGATCCTCCAATCCAAGGGTACGGGAAGCGTCTCTAACTCCATCCGCCAGGATCCCGCCCAAGCCGTCGCGATGAACTATCTTCTGGAGTAATTCCTCAGTGCGTGCCGTATCGCCGAAGGGAAGGTTGAGATTCAGTCTTCCGTCTTGGGAGGCTTTCATGGCGAAGGCGATCACATTTCCAGCGCTCACCGTATCCAGCCCAAGTCGATTACACAAATCATTCACTTTGAGGATTTCCTCCAAGGAACCGATGAGGCAGAGTCCTCCAAAAGCTGCGACAGTCTGATAATCTGGGCCCGATATAGTAAGCCCCTTGTAGGGACCTCTTTTCACCTTCGTTCGCTTTCCGCAGGCCAGAAAGCAGTGGGGGCAGGCAATAGATCTCACCTGGCAGGTTTTTTTGAGGTATTCCGCTGTGAGACACTCCCATCCTTGAACGGTCCCCTCTTCCCAATAGCGAGTGGGAAATGCCCTTATGGTATTCATGATCCCCACCATCATGGGCGAACCGTAGGTGCGGAACATGCGGGTTAATTCCTTCCCTTGCCCCTCCCTTCGCATTTGCTTGTAAAGGGCCTTCAATGCCGAAAGATCCGCAGGCCTGCGACGCTCCGTTCCATGGAAGACCACGCCTTTCAGCCTCTTTGAACCCCAGATGGCCCCAAGACCTCCCCGCCCGAAGGAGCGTCCTCCCTCGTTGATTACCATGGCAAATTTCACGCCCGCTTCTCCCGCAGGACCGATAGCAAGGGCAGAAGCCCCTGGCTCTCCTACTTCCCTAAGCATTGTCTCAAGGCTCTGATCCGTGGGGAGGCCCCAGATAGGTGATCCGTCTCGAAATAAAACCCCCTCATGGGAGATTTCGAGGTAAACAGGATTGGGGGATTTGCCTTTTATGATGATAGCGTCGTTCCCCGTTCGAGAAAGGAGAATCGCCGTTCTCCCACCCCCATAACATTCGAGATACCCTCCCGTCTGCGCCGATTTGGTAAAGATCCCATAGCGGCTGGAACCGTAAATTGGGAGGTCGGCAAAGCATCCGTTGGAGAAGATGATGGGGTTCCGGGGGTCGCTATAGTCAATCCGCGGAGGTGCTTCCTGAGTGAGGAGGAGAGTCCCCATTCCCTTTCCTCCCAGGTAATCCTCTATGAGGTTCCCCGGGATCGTCTCCCAAGCCCAGGATTGGCTGCTCAGATCAATGCGCAAAAGCCTCCCGAAAAAACCTTCCATAGGTCTTTCATCACTCTTTCGAATTGAAATGAGGTCGCAGTTCACGGCGAATGCCTCAAGGCCAGCAAAATTATCAATGTTCCCATGAGGGTCCCCTATGAGAATTAATTATAACAAAACCCTCAGGTATCCACCATCATATCGGAACCGGCTGTTGCCCTGGTTCCCTGAAGCGCGAAGTTATTCAGTGCTGCAGCCAGAAAGGGGAAAGAGGTTAGAGGCAGGGGGGAGAATGAAGAATTAAGAATGAAGAGGGAAGAAGGGTGGAGGCTGAAGGCGAAATGTCAAATGTTAACGGGGTGTTGCCCAAATCCCCTGGAGCGGATATTAAAGAATTTTTGGTAACCATTCTTGCCGAAGCGAAACGACCGCAAATCTAATGTTTGAGCCTGAAAGGCGAGTTTTAGATTTGCAGTGAAGCGAGCCTTAGAATGGTCAAAAAGTCTTTTCAGAGAGCGAAAGGAAATTTGGGCAACAACCCCTTAAATGGCAAATGACAAATGGAAATGAGTTGGGTGGTTGTATTAGTTTGATTGGTTTTATTGGTTAAAAATGGAAAGTTCAAATGTCAAAATCCAAATTTCGAATTAGGTTCAAATGGCACATGATTGGGTCCGAACCACGAGCACGAAACTCACGGACACGGATCACGGACACGAAACACACGAACCACGAGCACGAACACGAGAGTCAATGTCAAAGTTCAAAGTTGGGAATCCTTGGAAAACCGGAAAAACGAACTCTGAGCGAGAGGGAATTTGGGCAACAAACCCCGCAGCACTGAAGCAAAGGGATCATCGTGACATAGAGTTTTCATTGGGACGCATCGATCAGGTGGGAATCGATCAAATTCGGGTGGCTTGTTGAGGGATTGCGGAAAAAATCTTTGAGCGATTAGGGGTCGGAATTTAGGAGCCTCTCCCATTTACCAATTCACGGTGCCCATATTCAAATTGGCGGCATGAAGAATTGAGGGGCACCCTTTATTTGTAGCGCCTTAAATGGCTGCGCATAATTCAAACAAGGATCAAATCCTAAATCGACTCGACCGAGCCTTTCGGCAGTGAGCGGCTCGACATGAGCTCGTCGACATGTCTCAAGGCCGAACTGCTCAAGCCGAGGGGCGACTCGACTGTCTTCGACCCTGAGGCTCAGACCCGAAGGGAGCTCGTCGAAGTCTCGTCGCGGGCCAAAGCACTAAATCCTAAACAAATTCAAAATCCAAATGCTCAAACCATTTTGAATTTTGATATTTGGATTACTTAGAAAATAGATTTCATTTTCATCGTTCGAGGGTAACGTAGCCGTCATGTAAAATTTGTTTAGAGTTTAGAAATTAGTATTTTGAATTTGCCTGTATCTCTTCCCATACGCAAATATTTATCTCGTTACATATAGTTGGGCCCGTTTTCCAGAAAAGACCCCACGAGGAAAAATACGAAGGGTGACATCCACTCCTTTACCGCCGTTGTCACATAGAACGGGATCATCCCCATGAGGCACCTATACCGCCCGATCCTTCAAGACCCTGGGGGAGATGAAGATCAGGAGATCCTCCTTCACATAGCTCTTCTTTTCGTACTTAAAGAGCCAGCCCAAAACGGGGATCCTCGAAAAGAAGGGAATTCCCCTCTGGCTCTTGCCCTCATCGATGTCGTACACCCCCCCGATGACGACGATGTCGCTGTCCCTTACCAGGGCTTCAGTTATAGCTTCCTTCTTCTTAATGGTGGGGACGCCCATAACCGTTCGATCGAAATCCGGCTCATCGTTGGAGACCTTGATCTTCAACTTGATGTTTCCATCGTTGGTTACGTGGGGCGTTACGGTCAATTTCAGGTTGGCCTCGATGAACTCCGTCGTCACCGTGCCCTCCTCGGTTATCTTCAGATAGGGGATCCGATCCCCTCGTTCGATGGAGGCCTCCGTATTGTCCAGGGTGGCGATCCTCGGGCTCGATATGACCTTGCCCCCGCCCGAATCCTCCAGGGCCTGAAGGGTGATATCCAGACTCCTCAATCCCGCGGTTTCCGAGAGCCACCCGAAGCTGATGGCCCCCCGGGCGACATCTAAGGGGAGGTTGATCAGGGTATCGGTTCCCAGCAGCCCTCCGGAGTAAGTGGATCTCCCTTTGGTTCCAATTGGGTTGCCATCCGCATCAACCGTCGTGGTGCCATGTAGCTTCTCCACCGTCCCTCCCCAAATCACCCCGAGCTCGCGGGTAAACTTGGCGTTGGCTTCGACGATCCTGGCCTCGATCAATATCTGAGGGGTCTTGGTATCCAGGGATGCAACCAAGTCCCTCGCCTCATCGATAGTTGACCTGATATCCTTGACGATCAGCACGTTGGTACGCTCATCTACCGTGACGATCCCTCGATCGGTCAGTATCTCCTTGATTTGAGCTTCCAGATCCTTGGCCGTGGCGTAGTTCACGGGGATGAGCTCGGTGCTCAAATCCTCCAGTTTCTCCTTGGCCCTCCTGGCGGCTAACGCATCCTCCTCTTCCTTCTTCAATTTATCAACGGGGGCCACTCGAATTACGTTGCCAATCCTCACCTTGCCCAAATCGCTGGATTGCAGAATGATATCCAAGGCTTGATCCCACGGCACGTCGACGAGACGTATGGTCAACTTGCCCTTGACATCGTCACCAGCGATGATGTTGAGATTGCTCACCTCTGCGATCAATCTCAGGATGTTCTTGATATCGGCGTCCTTGAAATCCAGGGATAACTTTCTCCCGGTGTACCGTTTCTGGGACGCCAACGTCTCCAGGATGCTCTCCTTTTCCCTCAAAAGCTCTGGGGGGACCTCCTCTTTCCCAGCCCCTTGTTCCGCAGGGCTTGCAGCCTCTTTTGCGGCTTTTGCACCTTCCCGGGAACCCGTCTCCTTTTCGAGGGCCTGGGTTTTCTCGGTGGGCGCTTGTTCACCTTGGGCGGTCTCCAGCTTAGCCACCTGAGATCCCGGCTGCTCCTTTTCAGCTTCGGGGGTCTCGGCCTTGGCCCCTTGGGATTCCGGCTTCGCCTTTTCGCCTTCAGCCGCCTCCACCTCCGACACCAGGGATTCAGATGGTTCGGCTGTTCTCAGGGCTTGTCCGCGGCCAAGGGGCTTAGCCGGCTTTTCAAAATCCAAATAGATCCGCTTACCCTCCTGGGTCGCCTCGAAGTCCACCCCCTCTCTAAGGCGAACGATGATCCTTACATCCCTGGACGTCTCCGACTTCACGTTGTAAAGGCTGATATAATCAATGGGACTGTCAAAGGCCTTGGTGTCCAACCCCCGCTTCAGCCTTTCTGGGACCCTCATCTTCTTCAAATCAAGGGCTACCGCCGTCTCCGATATTTTGAAAACATCGTAGGAGGCCACATCAGAGGTGGAGACGATGATCCTCGATTTGTGGTCCATCTGTTTGAAATCGATTCCCGTCAACACCCCCAATCTCGCCACCTTCGGGGGACGCTCCTCCGGTGGACCAAATGAAACGACCAATCGGTTCTCGGCCCTGTTGATCTGAAACTGGGGCACGTGGGGGCGAGCCGAATCGAAGACGAAACGGGTCTTCTTGGGGTGTTTCCCCAGTCGGACCCTCTTCAGGAGGGGGTGGTTGACCTGGATGAGGCTCTTCGGATATGCCTTTTTCACATTCCAGACATCGATCACCAACCGTGGGGGTTTCTCCAGCTTGAAGGAATCGTAATCCCCTATCTTTCCATCCGCGATCAAGGTTACGTGGACCCCCTTCTCCCCTTTATCCACGCTGACTCGGGTTATCTTTTCCGCCTTCGCCTTTATCTCCACGGCCTCTGGAGGGATCTTCTCCTCGGTAACCTCGACCTCCTCCCTTGCCACCCCCACCGCTCCCGTTCGCTCCACATCCACAAAGAGCTTCTTCTCCACTTTGGTGATATTATAGTTGACCGTCTTGGTCAAACCGATCTCAATCCTCCCCTTTCCCTCATATCGGCCAATGTCGATCTGGGTCAAGGTACCGTTGTTCACCTCGATGGGAACGGGGATATCCTCAAATTCACCGCCCGGAATATCGATGGCGATCCTGAGTGGATCCGTCAGAAGCTTAAAGAAGGTATATTTGAGGGGTTCGGACCCCTCTATAATGACACGGGTGTAGGTGGGCTCCTCACGGAAACTAATCTCCTTGATCTTGATGGGCACTCCCTCCACTGTCTCCGGTGCCACTAGTCTTGTGGGTCCCCGAGCACAGCTAACGAGGGCATGTATGAGGAAAATGAGGCACAATGCGCAAGCCCATCGAACTGGTTTCTTGAAAAATGAATGTCTCATTTCAATCCCCCTTCCTCAGGCTTTCTCAAAGGTACGGAAATCTCCCTCCGTTTGACCTGACCAAATATATCCTTATACGTCTCTTCTATGATTACTCGATTATCATGGATCTCCTTGACGCGTCCATTTCCACGTCCGATGAGGGTTCCCTTGGTGATAATAAATCCCTTTCCGCCAGCATCCTCCACCAAGGCCCGATATCCCGTCGGTCCCTTCAAGATTCCCACTAACTTCAGCTCGCTCACATCATACCGTTGAAGGGGTGTAAGCGGGGCTTTGGAGGCCCGTTTCTTGGGTCCCAGGGCGATAAAGGACTTAAATGGGTCTCGTTTTCCCACTGGGTTATAGGTATAAGAGGGCTCCTTTTTTTCATCGACCACCTTTTCCTCTTTCTTTTTCTTCGGCGGTGGCTTATGCCTTCGATCTCTCTTTACCACGGTCACTTTTGGGGGTTTCGATCCGCCCTCACACCCCCAGATGAGGAAAAGGGAAATACCCGCTGCTAAGAGGGCCTTGAGGTAGTACCCCCCAATTACCCTATTACCGGGCTTTATCTCTTGTTTTCTCCGCACTGCCTTCCTCCTTGGTCTCGAGAAAACGAAACGTGGTGGCGAGACATGAGGTTTTCACCACTGTCTCGCCCCCTACTTGCTTTACATCTCCCATGGAGAAGTTGAGGACGTTGATGATTCTGTCCAGTTTGCTGATCTTATCGAAAAAGGTGGCCACGTTGTGATAACTCCCCAACATGGTCAACTCCAAGGGAACCCGGGCATAGAATTCCTCGGGTTC
>DAOVGJ010000008.1 GCA_030672465.1 Pseudomonadota bacterium
TTTCCTCGGATTACCACCATGAAGCCGGGTTTCAAATCTCCCGACACCTCGGCCATACCCCCGTGATAGCCTTTGACGTCCAGCCCAACCAGCTTCACGATATCGTTCCGGTATACGAAGACGAATTTTTGATTATCCCGGATGACGAGGGCATCCTTGGGGACGAGCAGGGCTTTGTAGGGTTTTCCCAGGGAGAAGGTTACATGGGAAAGCATTCCGCTTTTGATTCGCAGATTTCTGTTCTTGATCTCCACCTTAACGGGGAAGGTCCGGGCTTCTCGGTCCCCTTCGGGAATGATGGCCACGACCCTTCCTGAATACCTTTTATTCCCCAACGCATTTACCGAGACAGAGGCCCGATCTCCCACCCGGATTTTGTCCACATAGCGTTCCGGTACCGGGACTATTACGTGAATCCGTTCTATATCGATAAGCGTAAGGACATCTCCCCCCTTTTCAAGCCACTGTCCCACCTCCGTATGCTTTTTTGCGACAAAACCGGAAAATGGGGCGATAATGTTCTTTTTCGCCAGCAGATCCTTCAGTCGGGATATCTCTGCCTCGCGTTGCCTTACCCTCTGTTCCCACGCCGTCGCTTCGAATCGATCGTCCAAGAGCTTCTTTTCGGGAATGGATTCGGACCGGCGGAGTTTAATGGACCTCTCCAGTTCGGCCTTGGCCTGGAGAAAGCGCTCCTCTGCCTCTTTTTGTACCGCCCTCGCCGCCTCCAGTTGGATTTCCAATATTGAGGAGCGGAGTCTTGCCAAAACCTGCCCTTCCTCAACGGCGTCTCCTTCGCCCACGTGAAGCTCCTCCACCAGCCCTTCCACCTCGCTGGCAAAAAGGCTTCTCACCCGTGGCCTGGCCGTACCCACCAGGACCACGGACTCCCTGACCTGCCTCTGGATGACGGGAGAAACCACAACTGGAGCCGAGGGAGGTGCCTGGGCCCAAGAGGAAATGCCGACCCCCCAAAAGACGATGAGAAAAAGAAGGAGAAATCCTTTTTTTCCCTTCATGGAACCTCTGGAATAGGAAGGTATTTGGTACTTCTTTAATATCCACTAAAAGTCCGGTTTCGTCAATCCTTGAAAGGCGTGCAGTGTCTTGGGTTTCTGGGGAAAAACTTGTCCCTTCGCTTCAGTGCTTCGCGGTTCGTTGACCAAATTCCCTTTCGCTCACTAAAAAGATAAGTCAGAAAACTCCAGTTGAAAGGGTTTTGGTCGAGGAGGTCATCTCCCGGGAAAAGCCTCGATGAGCGTAATTGCAATTGAGCGGCCTATTACGTATAATATGGCCACAAAGATGGGGCTTCAACAAAGAGGCTAGATTCGAAGGTCGGGAAGATGACGGAAAAAAGAGGGAAGTTATTGTTGGGATTTATCATAATCCCAGCCGTTCTTTTCTCGCTGTCAGGGATTGCCCCCTCGGAATATCACGTATATATCGGCGTCGTTGTCGGGGTTGAGCCTAAAATCATCAGGACACGGGGTAAGGACGGTACAATATCGGTCTTTTGGGTCGGAAGGAAAACCCACTGGAAATCGGGGCGAATTCCCCATATTGGGGAGAAGGTAAGGATGAAGTATGTGAAAGATAGGCTCCATCGGAATGCGGTCGTTGAGCTTACCATCCTGAAAAAATGCCATGAAAAATGATAGGAAGATAATCGGAGTCGATTATGACGGGACGATTGCGAATACCAGTGGGGTCAAAGCTCATTGGATACGCGAACACTTGGGGATAGAAGTTCCCCCCTGGCAGACCGATAGGACAAGCTGTGTCCCACTCATTGGGCCTGAGAACTACCAAAGGATGAGCCAATTCGTTTATGAACGGGAGGGCTCTCTCAGGGCAGGGGAGGTGCCCGGTTCAATAGATGCCATTAAGGAATTGGCGAGACATTCTAAAATCTTTATCGTAACCGCTCGTCAGCCTCACCAAATCCGATGGTGCAAGGAATGGCTTCGGGGAAAGGGGCTTGATTCCTTCATTGATGCCTATCTCTCCGCCGCGGGAAATAGCCTGGATGGAAGTGAGGTGACCAAACCTCAGCTATGCCGTGATTATGGCGTTGGGGTTCTCATCGACGATGACGAGCGCCACTTGGGGGGGACTCAAGTGGACAACCTGAGAAGAATTCTCGTGAAGAGTGGCTGCACCGAAGCCATAGTGGTGCCTGAAGGAGTAGAATTGGCCCGGAGCTGGCGAGACGTACTTCGGATAGTAAGGCCGGAATTATTCGCTCATGGGGAGGAATAGGGAACTGTACGTGGGGGAAATCAAGGTATTTTGATCTTCAAATCCTTGATCTTTTTGCGAAGCGTGTTTCTGTTGATTCCGAGAAATTGGGCCGCTACGACTTGCACATTATTCGTCTTCTTTAAGGCCATTTTGATGAGAATTCGTTCAACGATGGAAATGACATCGTGGAATAGGCCAGAGTCAAATTCAAGCCCCGTGTCCACTCCATTGAGTGTCCCGGTCAATTTTCTCTCTAATAGGTCCTCGAGGGAGAGATCCTCTATTTGGTCCGGCTTTGCTTCGTCCCAAACCTTTGAAGTTGAGCTATCTGAAATCCCTTCCTTAGCCATGATAGGTCCCGTCGAAGTGTGTCCGAAAAGCGTGAACGGCTTTAGGTCCGTCGTGTCATGACGGGGAGAGGGGGATTAATTTATCAGCACAATCTATATCTAATACAATTGGGGATATATGGCAAGAGTTTTTTCATGAAAATAGGGAACCCGGCCAAAAACCGGTCCCGAAATCACCTCTGGGCTTCGCAGGCGGGGAATACTTACCCTTCCAGCCGAGTTTGGGTACTGCCGTTATGCGGTGCCATAGTGCTGCGGTTTGAAGGATGGAATTTCGCTCAGGGACAACGGAGTCCTCCAGAAAGTCAGGTACTACAAACAGTTTTTTCTTGAAGTATTTTGCCCAATCGATTAAGTTTTTCGTATGGATCAACCGCGCCTCATCGCCATCGTGGGACCCACTGCTTCTGGAAAGTCCCAGGTGGCCATGGAGATAGCCTCCAAAATTAACGCCGAGATCCTCAGTGCCGACTCCATGCAAATATACCGATATATGGATATCGGCACGGGCAAACCGAGCCCTGAAGATCGCGGGCGTATTCCCCATCATCTGATCGATATCATCTTTCCGGATGAAACGTTCAGCGCTGCTAATTATAAGGAGAGGGCGAGGGGAATAATCGATGAATTACGAAAAGCGGGGAAGAATATCCTCATCGTCGGCGGAACGGGGTTATATATAAAGGCTCTCCTCCGTGGTTTATTCCTCTCACACGAGGCAGATCAGTCCTTGCGGCAAGAGTTGAGGGAGAAGGCGGATCGCCTTGGGAGGACATTCCTCTGGCAAGAATTAAAGGAAGTCGACCCCACATCGGCATCGAGGCTCCACCCTAACGATATGCTGAGGATAATCCGGGCGCTAGAGGTTTACCGGCAGACGGGGGTACCTCTGTCCCATTGGCAGAAAGAACACGCCTTTGGGGATCGCCCCTATGAGGTGCTCAAGATCGGCTTGATGAGGGAGAGGGAGGATATTTACTGCCGAATAGAGAACAGGGTGGATCATATGATCACAAGGGGATTCGAAGAAGAGGTCAGGTCGTTACTCAATATGGGATATGGCCGGCACCTGAAATCCATGCAGGGATTGGGGTATAAACGTATGGTGGAATATGTCTATGGAGAGCGAGATCTTGAGGAAGCCATTCGCCTCATCAAGCACGAAACGAAGGCATACGCCAAACGACAGCTCACATGGTTCCGGAGGGACCCAGAAGTCCGATGGGTTCATTACCCTGAGGGCAAGGGACGAATCATGGGAATAGCTGAGCGGTTCTTAAACGGAGAGAGATCCAAACCCATTACCATCAAAACAGCCATCAATGGATAGGGGGGCCATAATGGTGAGAAATCAAATCAATATTCAGGACCAGTTTCTCAACAGGATGCGCAAGGAGAGGGTTACCGTAATCATTGAACTCATCACGGGGGAAAAGATCGAGGGGCTCATCACCAGCTTCGATAATTTCAGCTTGATCATCAGAAATGAGAACGAACGATTGATTTATAAGCATGCCATTTCATCTGTCATCCCCCGGGAAAAAAGGGAATGAACGCGGGTAGGAATATCCGAAGGTTCCAATGGAAGGAAAACGGCTCAAATCGATCATAGAGAGCTTGGTCTTCGCCTCCGAGAATCCCTTGGGAATCGATTCCATCCAAGGGGTGTTGGAGAATGTGGATAAGATGGCGATTCAGAGGTGTATCGATGAGTTGATAGAGGAGTATGGACAATTGGATCGGAGTTTTCACCTGGTGAAGGTTGCGGAGGGATTTCAATTTCGGACGAAACCGGAATATGCGCAACGGATTCAGAGATTGAGGAAGACGAAGGCAACCAGGCTAACGAAAGCGGCCCTGGAGACATTGGCCATTATTGCTTATAAACAACCCATTATCAGGGCGGAGATTGAGGCCATCAGGGGGGTAGATTCTGGCTGGGTTCTTCACGCCCTCCTGGAGAAGAAACTGATTCGGATAATGGGGAGAAAGGTCATGCCAGGGAGGCCTATCGTGTATGGGACCTCCAAATATTTCTTAGAATTTTTCGGCCTCGAAAACATCTCAAGTCTTCCCACATTGAGGGAGATCCAAGAGCTGGGGGAGGGAGAACCAGAGGGGGCCAATTCAAAAGAAGCCGTATGACCTGATCACTCATGGGAGGTCTGTGAAGGAGCGACTTCAGAAGATCCTATCTAAGGCAGGCCTCACTTCCCGTCGTCATGCCGAAAAACTCATCGTAGAGGGGAGGGTAAAGGTTAACGGGGCGGTTGTTACAAGCCTTGGTTTCAAGGCCGATCCCCAAAGGGATCATATCAGGGTTGACGGCAAACCGATTGGCAAATTCGAGCCCAAGGTATACCTCCTTTTGAATAAACCCAGGGGATGTGTTACGACCCTCGATGATCCCCTCGGAAGACCCACCATTCGAAACTTCCTCCATGGCGAAAAGAGAAGGATCAAACCCGTCGGCAGACTTGATTTTGATTCCGAAGGATTGCTTATCCTCACCAACGATGGTGAGCTCCACCAACGGTTAACCCACCCCAAGTATGGGATCCCCCGCACATACTTGGCCAAGGTGAAGGGAATTCCCGATCCAAAGGCGATAAGGAGGCTAAGGGATGGAATAAGGCTGGAGGATGGTGTCACCCTTCCAACGAAGGTTCGCTTCATCAAGAAGCTAAAAAGGAATTCATGGATGAGGTTGATCGTCTATGAGGGAAGGAACAAATTGATCAAGAGGATGTGCGCTGTAATATCCCATCCCGTGATAAGGCTGAAAAGAATTCGTTATGGTTCCCTGAACCTGGGCGATCTCAAGCCGGGAAAGTACCGGTATCTCACCTCGAAGGAAATCGATGGGCTAAAGGGCGCATACCTCTCTGCCAATGATGCGGGAAAATGAGCCAGATCCATCAACCGAAAGCCGATAGCTCTATTGGCGTAATTGGGGCCACTGGACTTGAAATAGGCCTCGTAAAGAAGAGAATTGAGCTTATCGAGAAGGGAAGGGTGGGGAACAGTCGCTTTTTTCGGGGGCACTTTTCGGGGAAGGAGCTCGTCCTGGTCGAAAGCGGCATTGGATTTAATAATGCTGAGAACTCATGCAACCATATGATAGAGCGCTTCTCTCCATTAGCGATATTATCCTTCGGCTTGGCCGGATCAGTAGATACGACTACGAAAATAGGGGATATCCTTTTGGCTACTCACCTCCTATGGGTTAAGGATATGGAGACGTGTAAGGTCGAAAAAAGCTATATATTGGATGAAGGATTGATCGATATCACTTCGAATATATTGAATAAATATGATCTAAAATTCAAAATGGGAAAGGTGCTTACCGTGCCATATTTTGTCTTCAAGCTCGAGGAGCGGTATCGAATTCGTCGGGAACTTGAGATCGAAGTTGTCGAAATGGAGGGAGCGGCCGTGGCAGGCGAAGCGATAAAGCACGGCATTCCCCTCATGGCCCTCCGATTGATCTCAGATGATATGTCAACCCGAGAGATCGACTATGGTATGGTAGTTGGGCCCATGGGGAGACCTACCTTGAAGGCAGGGGTTCGTTTCTTCCTCGTTCATCGGAGGGGTCTGCTGGAGGTTTTTCGATTCGGGAGACAGTTGCGGCGATTGGGGACAAGGCTATCGGGAATCGGAGCCCGTATCGTTGAAGAGATAACCACTTTGCCCTTAAATCCGGTATGAGAAATGGATTTACACGTTCCAACAAAGAAGATACCATGTAATCATTTCCATTCCAACGTAACAGGGACTGAAGTTTCATGATTTCCTGGAGAATATCTTTGTCCCTTCGCTTCGGTGCTTTGCGGTCTATTGCCCAGATTCCCTTTCGCTCACTGAAAAGACTTTTTGACCATTCTAAAGTTCGCTTCACTGCAAAAAGTGCCAGGGGCGCTGCTTCGTACCATAACGCCTTAGCATGTGCAGCACTCCAACCGCATGACTGCAACACCGCAGCACTGCAGCACCGAATAACTTCGTGCTCCAGGGAACCTGGGCAACGACCGTTTCCGAAATGGCCGGTTCGGGGTTTGCAGGCTTCGTCGTGAGCGTTCGGCCGAGCTCACGCCGAGGGCCTTCGACCCGGAGCCCTTCGGCGGTGAGCTCAGGGCCGAACTGCTCAGACCGAAGGGCTCAGCCGAACGGTGGGTAATACTTACCCCTTCCGGCCGAGTTTGGGTACTGCCGTTATGTGGTGACTTAGTGCTGCGGTTTGAAGGATGGCATTACGCTCAGGGACGTGGGTGTTCACCTAAGAAAAAAAC
The DNA here is from genome assembly GCA_030672465.1 of Pseudomonadota bacterium. Lineage (GTDB taxonomy): Bacteria > Desulfobacterota > BSN033 > WVXP01. The sequence continues at coordinate 6,887 of DAOVGJ010000008.1, forward strand.
GACACGCGGGGA
>DAOVGJ010000202.1 GCA_030672465.1 Pseudomonadota bacterium
GAGGACAATAAAACGATTAATAGGTCAGAACCATCCCCCCATCAAACAGGAGATCTCCACCGATAAGGTATTTGGAAAAACGCGAAAATCCGAAAATAAACAGGTTTGCCACCTCTATGGGTGCCATCATCTTCTTGATGCGCGATGCGCCCATCATCACATCCCGCACCACTTCCTCTTGAGTAATACCTCTTTGTTCCGCCTGTACGGGTATCTGGTTCAGGGCAAGGGGGGTTTTTACAAAACCAGTGCTCACTGAGAAGGAACGGATCTTAGCCTCCCCTTCGGCGGCAATCGATTGAGTCAAAGCTCTCAAACCGAACTTGGTGATGTTGTAGACCGGTTTATTGATTGTACAGATATGTGCATGGACAGAGGCCATGTTGCCGATAACTCCCGTCCCATCGCTGCTCTTTTTCATGTGAGGGATAGTCAACTTGGAAAGATAAAAAGGGGCCCGGAGCATGATTCTCTGGATCAGGTCGTACTTTTCCATGGGAAAATCTTCCACCGAGTCGATATGTTGAACACCCGCTATATTGGCCAGATATTTTATGGTGCCCAATTTGGCCGCGTGCTCCACGGCATGTTCGATCTCCTCATCCTGAGTGAGATCCACTTTGATGAAAATCACCCGCCCCCCAATTTCTCGGGCGATTTCCTCGGTCTCTTTTCCTCCCTGTTCGTTGATATCCAGACCTACACAAGTCAGGTTATTTGCCGCCGCGGCAACGGCCGTTGCCCTTCCAATCCCGCCGCCTGCACCGGTGACAACGCAGACGTTACGGGTATTGAAATCATCGTCCAAGAGGATCAGTATTTCCTCTCTCTTTATTAGCGGTTCCGTGACATCCATGTTATCCTCCGTGCCTCTTAACCGCACAAGATAAAAAAAGCAAATTCCAGGCCAAACAATCTTTGTCCACTGAAAACCCCATTCATAAGCAATGTTGCCATAACCCCGCCTGAATCCCTTGACAATCCTTGGCATAACCAGGTTTTGTTTTGTGCGAATTTTTGTTGACATCGAAACCCCATTGGTATATGTATGGTGTGGAGTGTATCAAAATAGATACATGTAGCCAGATTGATACGGAGGAAAAGGCATGGGAGAGGGACAGTTACCAAGGCGGAAAGCAAGGAACAGACCCTCAGAACGATGGAAACCCATCAATGGGGTGCAGCAGGGAACCCGCCAGCAGTTGGAAATATTTGGCCTGATCTTGGATAGCATTTACAATGGGGTCGTGGTAACAGATGCCGATGGTTATATCACACACTTCAATAACCCTTATGGCCGATTCTTAGGTATTGATCCGGAAGCCCAAATCGGGAAACACATAACCGATGTAATTGAAAATACCCGCATGCACATCGTGGCCAAAACCGGAAAGCCCGAGATCAATAAGACTCAGCGAATCAAGGGACAGGATATGGTGGTTCAGCGGATTCCCATCAAGAAAGATGGCAGGGTCATCGCTGTCTTCGGACAGGTCATGTTTAAAGACGTCCGGGATGTTGGCAAACTCGCCAGGAAGCTTTCGTTTCTGGAATCTAAGGTGAAATTTTATGAGCAGGAGCTCATCTCCCTCCGTTCCACGCGGTACACGTTTGACAGCATTATAGGTGCCAGCAATGCTATACTCTTCTTGAAAAAGGAAGCTCTTAAGTCGGCCGCCACCCACCTTCCGGTCTTGATTACCGGTGAATCGGGGACCGGGAAAGAGCTTTTCGCCCAGGCCATCCATCATGCCAGTGCCCGCAGATTGTATCCCTTCATACGGATTAACTGTTCAGCCATTCCCAAGGACCTGTTGGAGTCCGAGCTTTTCGGCTATGAAAAGGGGGCCTTTACCGGGGCCAGGTCCGATGGCAAGCCTGGCAAGTTTGAGCTGGCCCACCATGGTTCCGTATTTCTCGACGAAATAGGCGACCTACCCCTGGAAATGCAGCCAAAACTGCTGCGCGTACTGGAGGAAAAGGAGTTCGAGCGTATCGGCGGTACTTCTGTGGTCAGGGCCGATTTTCGCTTAATTGCAGCCAGCAATCAGAATCTCGAGGACATGTTGGCTGACGGCCGATTTCGTAAGGACCTCTTTTACCGCTTGAATGTGATACCGCTCCACATCCCCCCCCTTCGGGAGCGAAGAGAGGATATTATTCCCCTTGCACGCCATCTGCTGCAACAAATGGTCCAAGATTCGCCTATTTCAGAAATAAACATAGACCCACAAGCTGAAGAGGTTTTAAGGAATTATGATTGGCCCGGCAACGTCCGGGAACTGTTCAATGTGCTCGAGAGAACCCTATCTTCCTTAGAAGGGGATACCATCCATCTCTCCGACATCCCCTTCTACCTGTATAGCAGCCGAAAAATTTCGCCCCACCCGAATCGTTCCTCGCTTGAGGAGCTTCTGGCCAGGGCCGAGAAAGAGGCCCTCCGCCACGCCTTGGCGGCAACCAACAACAATAAGGCCCGTGCTGCTGATTTGCTGGGTATCCACCGGACCCTTCTGTACAAAAAGATGAAAAAGTATAACCTCTCCCTCAGCTAGGATTCCGATACCCCTTGGGTGTAGATAAATTGATACATTTGTGGTGATTCCCTCGGTACCCATTAAATCAGTGGGAGGCAAGAGGAGGCGATAGCATGTTAAAGCTCGGTAAAACATACGGCGAAGTTTATCAGTCCTTTCAGTGGATGATTCCTGACCTTTACAATATCGGTGTAGATATATGTGATAAATGGGCGCACCAACGTTACCGCTTGGCCCTGATCTATGAAGATGAAAATGGCCAGGTGGAAAAATATACCTTTTGGGATCTGAAAAAGCTTTCGAATAAATTGGCCAATGCCCTCCGAGCCTTTGGAATCGATCGCAGGGATCGAGTGGGAATCCTTTTACCGCAGTGTCCTGAAACAGCGATTTCCCATATAGCCATTTACAAAATCGGAGCGATTGCTATCCCCCTTTTTACCCTCTTCGGTACCGATGCCCTTGAATATCGACTCGCCAATAGCCAGGCCAAAGGGATTATCACCGATGGAACAAACCTCGATAAAATAGTGGAGATATGGGGAAAGCTCCCCCATCTCAAAACTGTTATTGTGACAAAAGGAGGAAAAGAAGAGAAGGTCATAGATTTTTGGGGGTCAATAGAAAAGGCATCAAGTGAGTTTAAACCCCTCAAAACCAGAGCCGATGACCCCGCCCTGATCATCTACACTTCGGGAACTACGGGTCCTCCCAAGGGGGCCCTCCATGCGCATCGGGTTGTCTTAGGGCATCTTCCGGGGGTTGAATTTCCCCACAATTTCTTTCCCAGAGAGGATGATCTCTTCTGGACCCCTGCGGATTGGGCTTGGATCGGAGGGCTCATTGATGCCCTCTTTCCCAGTCTACATCATGGCATTCCAGTTGTTGCTCATCGGGCCAAAAAATTCGATCCAGAGGAAGCATTTCACCTGATCGCTCGGTATGGGATACGAAATGCCTTTATGCCCCCAACAGCCCTCAAGATGATGCGGCAGGTAAAAGAACCTCGCAGTCGCTACGATTATCATATGCGAAGCATTGGCAGTGGTGGAGAGACCTTAGGCGAGGAACTCCTTGACTGGGGAAAGGAAACCATGGGTCTCGTTATTAATGAATTTTACGGCCAGACAGAGGCCAATTTAGTGGTCGCAAACTGTGCCGAAATTATGGAGATCAAACCCGGCTCCATGGGAAAAGCAGTCCCTGGACATATTGTAGAAGTTGTAGATGAAAGGGGAGATATTGTACCTCCTGGGTCTGTTGGACAGGTGGCCATTAAACGTCCTGATCCCGTCATGTTTCTGGAATACTGGAAAAACCAAGAGGCTACAGAGGAAAAATATATCGGCGACTGGTGCCTCACAGGAGACTTGGCTCGGAAGGATGACGATGGGTATTTTTGGTTTGTCGGACGAACGGACGATGTCATAACAAGCGCAGGTTACCGAATAGGGCCTGCTGAGATTGAAGATTGCCTCATGAAGCATGCCGCAGTGGGGATGGCTGCTGTCATAGGAAGCCCAGATGAAGTGCGGACAGAGATTGTGAAGGCCTTTATCGTCCTTAAACCAGAGGTGACCCCCAGCCAGGCTTTGGAAGAAGAGATCAAAAGCTTCGTTAAGGTCCGATTGGCCGCCCACGAATACCCCCGAGAGATTGAGTTCGTGAAAGAGCTTCCCTTAACTGCTACCGGTAAAATTATGCGAAAAGAGTTGAGGAAGATGGATATCCGAAGGAAATGAGAAAAATAGAAAGTGTGTGACATTTAAGCCCCACTGAAGTATGAGATGGAGCCTGCCCGTCTCCTCTATCCGGATATGGGGCTTGCTCACCTTTTTTCCTTCTCCCTTTCAAATCCCCAATTCCTTGCATTCTCAATCAAAAGCGAGGATCCGCGAAAAAATGTAAAGGGAGATAATTAACAGAGCCGGTGTAGTTGAGCTCGACTCCAATGGTGTATTAACGTAAATAATAACTTTAATTGAAATCGGTTTTAAATGTTAATGGGAAATTTAGCCGAATTTACTTCTGGAGTTTCCTGACTTTTATTGACAGTATTTTTGTAACCTGTTGATTATACAGAATCTCAGGGGCTTTGCCCTAGCTGGAATATTGGAATAATGGAATGCTGGTAATGATGGAACGAAGGGAATGCTGGAATAATGGAATGGTGGGTATCCGAAGCAGAAAGAACAGGGAGTATAATGACAAATGACAAAGCCCAAAGTCCAAATATCTGTCCAATGTCAAATGACAAATAGAAATCTCTGAAAAGGTCGCTCCTCGCTGCACACAGCTTTGGTTTCCATTTTCAGAACTGTCAAGTATTCAACGAATTTCAA
>DAOVGJ010000114.1 GCA_030672465.1 Pseudomonadota bacterium
TTTGATTTTAGGTTTGGATTCATCTGGAACGAAAATCCCAAATCCCAATTCAAGCTTTTGAAATAAAAGCTGTCCAAAAATGGTTATAAAAGCTGTTCTTTGATAGCTTTGTGCGTATCTGATATTTAAGGCGGAAATGTGGCCATGAGAATTAAAAGAAAGCAACTGGCCCCTTACCTTTATATTGCCCCCGCGTTTATCTATCTCTTTGTCTTATGGGTGTTTCCCTTTCTCTATTCCCTTATTCTCAGCTTTCAGAAATGGGAGTTAGCCAGCCTTGACACCCAAAGGAGATTCGTCGGGTTCAAGAATTATATTGAGATAGTAAAGGACCCCGAATTTTGGAACGGAATTAATCGTACATTGGTTTATGTTTGTTCCGCTGTTGGTCTCGAATTTGTCATAGGACTTGGCATTGCTCTTCTGATCTGCAAACAACTGAAGGGCATGGGGCTATTTAGGAGATTCATTTTAATTCCCTTCATAATTGCCCCTGCCGTTGTTGGGCTGATGTGGATGTGGATGTATAATCCCGAATTGGGAATCTTCAACCATTTTATCAGAACTTTGGGAATTGATAAACAGGGATTTATATGGACGGGAGATCCCTCCATAGCCATGTTCTCCCTGGTATTGGCCGATATATGGCAATGGACGCCTTTTGTTATACTCCTGTTCGTTGCCGGAATCGTTTCTCTCCCCTCCGATCCCTTTGACGCAGCCCGAATTGATGGAGCCTCCCGTTGGCAAATATTTAAATACATCACACTCCCTATGCTCAAACCAATTATGATGGTTATCCTTTTAATCCGGACCATGACAGCCTTTAAATTTATCGATAAGATCTTCATCCTAACCCACGGCGGTCCAGCAAGTACCACAGAGGTTCTCGGTTTCTATATATACCGGGTCTCATTCATGCACTTCCGTATGGGATACGGGGCAGCCTTATCCTATGTGATGTTTATAATCGTCATTGCGCTGTGCTTGATTATCATTCGTTTTTTGAGGGTGAAATAGGATATGGATATGATACAACCCTCTGGCCGAAGGGATAGGACAAAGAGGCTTATCGAAACAGTGGCCATTTATGTCTTATTGACCATTTTTTTGATTGGGGTCCTTTTCCCCATCTACTGGATGGTAATTTCCTCTTTCAAAACACGGATTCAGGCGTTAACCCTTCCTCCGTTATGGGTCTTTAAACCCACATTCGATAATTATATCGGCATTTTTCAGCACCGTCCTTTTGCCCATTACCTTTTAAACAGCGTTATCATTGCCACCAGTACGGTTATCTTTACATTAATCATTGGGACGCTCGCTGCCTTTTCTTTAGCACGGTTCAAATTTCGGGGGAGCGATGATATTGCCCTGTGGTTCTTATCGACGCAAATGATCCCTCCAATCATCGCGCTCATTCCGTTTTTTCTCATTTTAAGAATGCTCTATATGCTGGATACCCATTTGGGTCTTATTATGATTTACTCAACGTTCACCCTACCGTATATTATCTGGATGATGAGGGGATTTGTCGCGGAAATTCCCCCTGAATTGGAAGAGTCGGCTATGGTCCATGGCTGTTCACGGGCTAAGGCATTCTTGAAAATTACAGTTCCCCTTATCCTTCCGGGTTTCGTGGCAACGGGAATATTTTGTATAATCATGTGTTGGAATGAATTCCTCGTCGCCCTCATCCTAACTGGGGATACGGCAAAAACCCTTCCCGTCGCCACCATCGATTTTTTGTCCGAAAGGGGTATTATGTGGTCCCATGTCTGCGCTGCTGGAACGGTGATGATGATCCCCATTTTAGGGGTGAGTTTTTTCGTTCAAAAATACATGATTCGGGGCCTGGCCTATGGGGCCATAAAAGGTTAACGGCTCGTAATTAGATATTATGCTGCATTGTGGGAATGATCATGAAAGTCGTTTTGGAAAATATAAATAAGCAATTTGGAAAGGTTGTGGCCGTAAAGGAATTTAGTTTGGAAATACCGAGTGGGCAATTTTTGGTCCTCTTGGGTCCATCGGGTAGCGGTAAAACAACGGTTTTGAGAATGATAGCTGGATTGCAAATTCAGGATTCGGGAAATATTTACATTGGAAATACACTAGTCAATGATCTGGAGCCGAAGGATCGAAATTTGACCATGGTTTTCCAAAATTACGCCCTTTATCCCCATATGACCGTGTTCAATAACATCGCATTTCCCTTAAAAGTGCGGAAGGCACCGAAAGATGAGGTTCAGAGAAAGGTCGCTCAAGTTGCCTCCATGCTCAGGATCGGCGACCTCATGGACCGAAAACCAAGAGAGATTAGCGGCGGGGAAGCCCAACGAGTGGCACTGGGTCGAACAATTATCGGAGATTCCCAAATTTTCTTGATGGATGAACCCCTCAGCAACCTCGATGCTAAGTTAAGGATTCAGATGAGGGCTGAGCTTCAACTTCTCCACAGAAAATTGAAAAAGACGACTATCTATGTGACCCATGACCAAGTAGAGGCGATGACAATTGGGGAAAAGATTACCATTATGGATAAAGGAATCTTACAACAACTGGGTACGCCTGACGAGGTTTATAACTATCCCGTCAATAGATTTGTTGCGGAGTTTATAGGAAGTCCTCCTATTAATATGTTGGAGGGAGAAATTACGAGAAGGGATGAGAGGGTAGAAATCGAGATAGATGATTATTTCCTCACATTTCCCTTGAAAGTGGAAAATGTCCTTAGAGAATCAAACCTTTCCCGAACCCTTGTAGGAGTTCGACCGGAGAATGTATCGATCTTTGCCGAGAAACAGGCCAATTCTCTTCCATCTGAAGTTGAGCTCGTGGAATCCATAGGGTCAGATCTGTATGTCTATTTGATTCACGATGACAAAACCATCATTGCCCGCACGCAACCACCGGTGAATTTACCCATTGGAAAAACCGTTTGGTTGACCTTTGACTGTAAAAAACCCCTTATTTTTAACATTCAAACCGGGCGATCCCTTATCGCCAAGCCCTGAATAAAAGGGATTAATTGAGTTATCCATTTCCGACAGAAATCAATTACACGATTTAATCAAGAACCATATTTCCCCACACCGCAATTCCCTTTCGGCACTGAGGTTAATCTTAATAGCCTAGGTGCGTCAATAAAATAGGAGGGTAACGGGTGCATAAGATAATGATTGGACCCAATAAATATATCCAGGGTCCGGAGGTAATTAGGGAAGCGGGGGCTTATATTAAGCTTCTGGGAAAGAAGGCCAATTTAATCGGGGATAAGATTGTATTGCCCCTTCTGGAGCAAACGCTTAAGGAAGGCTTGAAGAAGCAAAACATAAGCACGGTGGTGAGCATATTTAGAGGGGAATGTTCGAACCAAGAAATTTCCAGGATAACCGGAATCTGCCGAGAAGGGAAGGTAGATATTGTAGTGGGAGCCGGCGGAGGAAAGACCCTGGATACCGCTAAGGCAGTAGGGCACTATCTAAAGATACCCACGGTAATTATTCCGACCATAGCGGCCACGGATGCCCCCATAAGCTCGTTAGCCGTTATATATGGGGAAGACCACAGCCACCAAGGATACATTCTACTAGATAAAAATCCAGATCTCATTCTCGTTGACACCGAAATCATTGCCAACGCTCCCCCTCGGTTTTTCGTCTCCGGGATGGGCGATGCATTGGCTACTAGATTTGAGGCAGAAGCCTGTGCCAGATCTTCGGGGAAAAATCTACCAGGTGGGCTTCCTACCCTCGCTGCGATCACTCTAGCAAGGCTCACGTATGATATTCTGATGGAATATGGCCTGGAGGCGAAACAGGCGGTCGAAAAGAAAGCAGTAACTCCCGCCGTAGAAAAAGTCGTGGAGGCAAACATATTGCTCAGTGGATTGGGTTTTGAAAGCGGTGGGTTGGCGGCAGCCCATGCCATCCAGGTAGGATTGACTACCGCTAAGGAAGCTTCAAAAACGTACCATGGTGAAAAGGTGGCCTTTGGGACTCTGGTCCAGCTTATTATGGAGGGCCGGGCAATGAACGAAACGGCAAATGTGGGCAAATTTTGTACTGCGGTGGGATTGCCAGTAACCCTATCCGCCCTTGGGATTTCCACCGAGGAGGTTTCCAAAATTGCCGAAGAGGCCTGGAAGCAGAATATCATGGGAAACATGCCTTTTCCAATCACGCCCAAGTTGGTATCCGATTGCATATTGGTGGCGGATTCCCTTGGGAAGAGCTTGATGGAGGGCCAATAGATCTCATTTTAGGAAGATATGCCGTTATTTACCGGCAATAGAGTGGGGAGATTTCCAAGAATGGGAGGTGGTTAGATGGGTATTTTATCTCTTTTTAATTTAGAGGGGAAAATCGCAATGGTAACCGGCGCCGGGTCGGGATTGGGGAGGGCAATGGCCTTGGCTCTCGGAGAAGCTGGAGCTGATGTTTCGGTAGTCGATATTAACGCGGAGGCGCTCCGGAAGACCGCGTCGGAGATAGAAAAAATGAACAGGAGTTCCTTGGTCATTGAAACTGATGTGACCAATATAGGGGATGTCAACAGAATGGTTGAAAGAACCGTAGAAGTCTTCGGGAAGATGGATATTGCGGTCAACAACGCGGGTATTTCGGGTGGTGGCATCCCTGCTGAGGAAATCGATGAGGAGGTTTGGAAAAAAGTTATGGATGTGAATTTAACGAGCGTCTTCTGGTGTGCCCGCGCAGAGGGGCGGCAGATGATGAAACAACAAAGGGGGAAAATCATCAACACGGCCTCCATGTCGGGGTTTATCGTTAATAAGAGTATCCCAGCAACCTCCTATTGTACCGCAAAGGGAGGAATTGTGATGATGACCAAAGCCTTGGCCACTGAGTGGGCAAAGTTCCACATAAATGTGAATGCCATTGCCCCCGGATACTTTAGGACTCCGTTGACCCAGAAACTCTGGGAAAATCCCGATACTTATAAGGAGATGGTCGAAATGACCCCGATGGGAAGAATTGGGGAACCCCCGGAACTGGCTGGGACAGTGGTCTTTTTAGCATCCGAAGCTTCGAACTACATTACAGGCCATATTCTGGTGATTGATGGGGGATATACCCTTTGGTGATCCAATGAGGAAAAAGTTCATCCTTGTCATCGACATTGGAACGACCAACATCAAGTCTATTATCCTTGACGAGAATGCGAATATTGTAAGTTCATCCATTCAGAAGATCGCAGCAATTTTTCCCAAGGAAGGCGAGGTAGAATACGAACCTCTGAAACTCTGGAATACGACCAAAGAGGTAATGACGGCATCGCTCAGAAAGGGAGGATTGTCGGCAAAAAATATCCATGCGACCGGGATTACCAACCAAAGGGGGACGATGGTCCTTTGGGATAAGGAGAATGGCTTACCCTTATACAATGCGATCTCATGGCAAGACCAGAGAACAAGCTCTTTATGTGATGAACTGGGGAAGGGGGATATAGATGTTCTCTTCTGTGAAAGTATGGGTGACCATATCAGTCCTGCCTTTTCCGTCACAAAGTTGCTGTGGGTTTTACAGCACATTCCAAATATCAGAGATAGGGTTTCGGATGGCAATCTGCTTTTCGGAACTTTGGATTCATGGATTGTTTGGAAGCTCACCGGGGGAAGAGTCCATGCGACGGATAATTCCAACGCGGCTTCAACCCACATGGTTCACAGGGGAACCCAACAGTGGGATAAAAAAATCTTGGACCGTTTGGACATCCCCCTCTCTATTCTTCCAGCGATAAAACCCTCGAATGGATTTTTCGGATACATGGATCCAGATATTCTGGGGGAAGAAGTACCTATTTGCAGCGTAATGGGAGATCAACAGGCCTCCCTTTACGGGCAGGCTTGCTTCAAAGCTGGAATGGCCAAATGCACTTACGGGACCGGTTCCTTCATCCTGATGAATATCGGGGAAAAGGCTGTCCCAACAGCAAGGGTGGCATGGACTAAGCAAGGGGGAACTACGACCTTCAAACTTGAGGGGTTTGCGGCCGCAACAGGCTCAATGCTTCAGTGGCTATTCGATGAATTCTTACAAGTCGGCACCGTCGACGAATCGGAAAAGATGGCTTTTGAAGCCAAGGACTCCAAGGACATCTATGTCATTCCAGCGTTCTTAGGCTTACAGGCGCCGTACTATGATTCAAGGGCCAAGGGGATGATTACAGGCCTAACCCTGGGCATTAAGAAAGAGGATATTGTTCGGGCCTTCCTGGAATCAACGGCTTACATTTGCCGTGCTATCATCGAGGAAATGCAAGAAAAATCCGGAGTTAAATTGAATCAGCTGCGGATAGATGGGAGAGGATCGAGGAATAACTTCTTGGCTCAATTTCAAGCCGATAGCCTTGGTGTAAATGTGGAACGATCGGCCTTGATGGAGTCAACGGCAGCGGGGGCAGCGTTCATGGCCGGGTTGTCATCGGGGTTTTGGCCTTCTGAGGAGGAATTGGCCGAGATGTGGAAAAAAGATCGAATTTTTCCCCCGGTCGTGAGCCAAAAACTGAGGGATCGAATGTACGGGAAATGGAGCAGAATTGTTAACCTGGCTCTACACAGGGAAAGGGGGGAATGAATATCATGGGCAAGCTGAATGCCTTTGTAACAGCCCCTTTTGATGATGAAGCCCTTAAGCCGCTCAAAAAACGGTTGAATATAACGTTTGGTGGATGGCGGGAAACGAGAAGGAGGATTACTCCTGAAGAGTTAAAGCGAGAGCTTGAAGGGGTTCAAATCCTCCTTGTTGAACTTGATCCGGTGTCCAGGGGAGTGATTGAGAAGAGTTCTGAATTGAGGCTCATTGCGAGCTGCAGGGGTAACCCCAGGATCAGTTGCGATGTAGAGGCGGCGACGGAGAAAGGGATACCCGTCATCTCCGCGCCAGGTCGGAATGTAGTTTCGGTAGCGGAGTCAACGATCGGCTTCATGCTGATGTTGGGACATAGACTGGTGGAAGCCCGAGATGAGTTAAAGAGGCGAAGGAAATGGGGCAGGGGGCAGGATTACCCATATATTAAATTTCAGGGCATAGAGCTCCAGAAAAAAACTGTAGGAATTATCGGATTCGGAAGGGTTGGCAAGGAGGTGGCCAAGAGGTTGAGGTGTTTCGATGTGGAAATCTTGGTTTATGATCCCTTTGTTTCGGAAAGGCTCATTAGGCGATGGGCTGGGAAAAAGACAGACCTCGATACCCTCTTGCAATCGTCGGATTTTGTTACCATTCATACCCCTTTGGCGCCTGAAACGAAGCATATTATCGGAAAAAGAGAGTTACAGGTGATGAAGCCGACGGCCTATCTCATCAATACCGCGCGGGGTGTTCCCGTTGACGAAAAAGCCCTTTATGACCATCTAAAACAGCGTAGAATTCGAGGTGCAGCCTTTGACGTCGTAGAAAACGAACCCCTTGAAGAAGATCACCCCTTTCTCTCTCTGGACAATATGCTTGTTACACCGCATATTACAGCTGCCTCTGTGGATACCGTCAGGCATTATTCTTTCCCCATTTCAAAGGATATCCAGAGGTGGCTCAAGGGTTTAAAACCAAAAAACGTGTTCAATCCAGAGGTTTACGGCTGATTGGACTCGTGTCCCTGTTTTTTTCAAGAATAATACCAAAAATTCGAACGTAGTCGAATGGATTTAAGGGATCATTCGTGTGCACATAAATGGTCTCTAGGAAGAAACCTCTGCGGTCCGTTGAATCAAAGGTTACCTTGATTTCCCCCTCTCCGGAAGGCGGGATGACCTTATGGCTCAATTGCACTTCGGAGCAACAGCTCGCCCTCAACTTAGTTATTTTGAGGTTGCCTGTGCCTGTGTTTTTGAACCGGAAAATGTGATGCACTTTCTGGCCCTCGATGATCATCCCGAAATTAAAGGATTTTTTTTGGAATTGGATGTGAGGAATTGACTCCTCACCACCTGCCCAATGGGAAAGGCTTAAAAGGGCTACGAAAAGTACTCCCCCGGTTATTCTTCGATTAATTCTCATGCCTTCTCAACCTTCCCTAGTCAAATCTTCAAAACGAGAATCACCACTAAGCCTCCGGCTAACGTAAAGAAAAGGATGGCATTTGAGACTTTTACCAGCCCCAATCGTTTTCGGAAGATTCGGGCAATCCTTTCGGATTCATGTCCATAGTATGCGAAGATGAAGATGACAACGAGGGGTAGTATAAAGAGAACATTATAGATCAGCAAGAATCCCACAGCCTTTAGTCTATATTTTGATAAGGTGGCGATATACAGAATAGTAGGCAAATAGACCTGTCCGGTACAGATAAATTCCTCGGCGGAGATGAAAAATCCAGAGATAAAAGCCGCCGAAACTACGAATTTGGTCTTCAATCCCTCCCTGATATGATGGTGAATGTGTCTTCTTAAGAATGAGGGTAAGCGCAACTTCATCTCCTCTTCCCTACGCTGACGAAACAGGTAATAGTCGTAAAGGCTGAGGAGACCCAAAAAACCAGTTAGCAAAGCCATCGCCCAATACATTCCACGGACTAGAATTGGGATTATGTGAAGGATTCGAAAGATTCTGAGCAAGCCGAAACCGAGGAAAAAGTAAGTCAAGAATACGGCCGAACAGTAAACCGTTCCAATAAGAAGCACTTCCCTTCCCCTTCTTCCCGCAAACGCCAAATAAGAGATAAAGAAGATCAGAACGGCTATCGCGCACGGATTTACGCTGTCGATGAGGGCTGCTCCCATGACAGCAAATAGGCCGAAGGATTCGAATCGGCTGGCAATGGTATTTTGCGCTATGGATATTGAGCGTTGGGAAATGTGCCAAGGCTTCGGAGCCCCCGTTCGAATATATTTGGCAATGAGTTTTTCTGCTCGATCTCTGTCCAGATGCCCCTTCGTGAGGTAATCCTGGCCTATAAAAAGGGTGGGAACAGTTAGTCGTTTCTTTATTGGTACGTGATATTGTTCACCAAGGGCTTCGTTAAG
>DAOVGJ010000253.1 GCA_030672465.1 Pseudomonadota bacterium
CTTCATCTTTAGTCACTGCGGCGTACTGGTAAGTACGCCTCATTCCTAAAGATTCGCGCGCCTTGCATCTGGAGCTTTTTACTGTGCCGTCTGATTTATGACTTTTTACGAGACCATCATGACTCTCTTACCGAAAAAAAAGGAGTAGTAAATCATGATGACGCATAAGCAGAGAATATTCACGGCAACCAGGGGAGAATTGCCCGACATGCTTCCTTATGTCCCCCGGATCGATCTTTGGCACAATGCCAATTTCAGGGCTGGTACCATTCCGGAAAAACATAAAGGGCGCACACATGATGAAATTGCTCGGGCAGAGGGATGGGCCATACATAAGATAGTGCCTGAGTACGGGAAAGTTAGAAAACCGGAAGATACTCTCCACTGGGCCATAGGGGTTTTATCATTGAAAGAGACTGTTTTTAGGTACAGGTTTCCCCCAGATATTGAGGTCAGGGTCGAGCACCAGGGTGACCGCACGCGTGTGGAATATCACACGCCCATAGGCATGGTGAGCACTACCACTTTATATACGGAAGAGATGAGAAAGGCCGGAGCTTCCACAAAGTGGATTGGAGAGCACATCATCAAGAAACCTGAGGACTATCGGGTGACGGGATATATTTTTGAAAACTTGGAATTGATGCCCGATTTTGATGATTTCATCACATTGCAAAATGAAGTCGGGGAGGATGGAATTGTTGCCACTCAAGCTGGAAGGGCAGCCTCTCCCATGCATCACATTCAAAAATATTTTCTCGATGAGACAGATTTCTATTACCATTATCATGACTACCCAAAAGAAATGCGGGCGCTTGCCGAAAGCGTGGGGAGCTTTTTTAATAAGGTGTTGGAGGTTATTGCACATTCCCCTGCGGAGGCAGTTCTATGGGGGATGAGTTTTGATGAGACGATCACCTATCCCTCTTACTTCGAAAAGGAAATAGTGCCCTGGATCAGGAAGGCATCTGATATCCTGGGGGGAAAGGTTTTGATCTGTCATTGCGATGGTGAAAACTTAGGATTGATGGATTTGATCAGGGATTCCGGTATGCATGTTGCCGAAGCCGTTACCCCTTACCCCATGACCAAAGCAAGGATCGAGGAATATTACCTGCGTTGGAGCGACCAAGTGACGATTTTCGGGGGCATCCCCGAGAGTCTGCTCCTGGAAGAGACTGCAACCGATGAGGATTTGGAGGCCTACTTAGATCATCTATTCAAAGTGGTCGCACCCGGTAAAAGACTGATTCTCGGGATTGGCGATAGCGCCCCACCTAAAGCGGTCTTTAACCGCCTGGTTCGGATCGGAGAACGTGTGGAAAAGGAGGGCCGTTTGCCCCTTGAGGGTGGTGGAGCCCGTCCTCTTACTGAACGCGAGTTGGCTACAGCGACGGCTCGGGTTACGCCCCAGGTCGTTGACTCTGAAATTTTCCAAGCCATTCAGGAGGATGTTTTCAATGGCAACCACATAGAGATCAAACGCCACGTCCGGGAAATGCTCGATAAGGGGGTGAACGCCAAGGATATTTTGCAACGCGGGATGACCGCGGCCATGGCAGTGGTCGGTGAGAAGTTTAAGACCGGGGAGGTGTTCATACCCGAGGTGCTGCTTTCTGCACGGGCGATGAACGAAGCCCTATCGGTTTTAGAACCTTACCTTTCCAGCAAGGAAAAGGAGGTGAGCGGCAAAGTTTTAATGGGGACCGTCAGGGGGGATATGCACGATATTGGCAAGAATATGGTGAGTATCATGCTGCGTGGGGTGGGTTTTGAAGTCCTGGATATGGGGGTAAATGTCCAAACGGAAGAAATCCTGAGGCAGGTTGATGAGTACAAGCCTGACACCGTTGGACTATCCGCAATGTTAACCACTACGATGCCGGAAATGAAAAAGGCCATCGATGCGCTGAAGGCCGGGAAGTTGCGAAACAAAGTTAAAGTGATAGTCGGCGGTGCACCGGTTAATGAGAAATTCGCAAAGGACATCGGCGCCGATGGTTATGCACCAGATGCCGGTGAGGCGGTTACGTTGGTGGGAAAACTGATGAAAAAATAGCATCTCACCGTGACGGCCGAATCTCTTAAAAATGAAAAAACACGCCAAGTGGTAGGGGCTTGGAGGACCATCCACGAGATCGAAATGGTAAATTCCGATATATTCTCCGGCCCAACTCCTTGAAAGAGGTGGTGACATTCCGTTGGGGGAGATCTCGTGTCCTCGTATTCATTTTGGTGGAAATGATCACGTTATCACCCTTGACCTGAATTTCTCTAACATACTTAGTGCTTCATATTAGTGTGAAAAAAAACGTCCGTATTCAACAAAACATTTGTAAGTTTTTATAATAACGAAGAGCATAGTGAGATTTTCCCACGTATATCACACAACCATCTCCGTGGTATTGAAATAAGAAACCCGGGGCAAATGAATTTTAGCCAGATCTAGCATCGATGTTAGACGATTATTATGAGGCCCGAGGCTGGGATGAGAATGGCATTCCCAAGCGCAAAAAACTTCAGACACTGGGCAGTGATAGAGAGTCGGCAAAGTTTCAACCGGGTGTGAAACCGCATTACAGAAGGTGAAGAAACGCTCGTTTGAGAGGATCCTGCGAAATCCGCTTAAGGTCACGTTTTTCTGAAGGCCCCGGGAAAAACAAAGGCGGGCAATGAAAATCAAGTAATTTTAACAGAAAAGGAGGGCTTGCTATGAGACTGTCAAATAAAGTCGCTTTAATTACTGGTTCTGGATCTGGAATGGGTCGGGCGAGCGCTATCCTATTTGCCCATGAAGGTGCAAAAGTTTCTGTTGTGGATATTAACGACAAAACTGGCCAGGAGACGGTAAATTTGGTTAAGGGAAAAGGTGGAGAGGCTATCTTTATTCGAGCAGATGTATCGAAGGCGACCGATGTAGAGAATATGATCAAGAAAACAGTGGATACGTATGGAAAGCTCGATATTTTATTCAACAATGCCGGGATTCCGATGTCCTTCACCCCTATAGAGGAAGTCGAAGAAGATCTTTGGGATAGGACCTTTGCAATTAATGTAAAGAGCATATTTTTGGCTTGCAAATATGCGGTACCCATTATGAAAAAACAGGGAGGCGGTATTATCATCAATACTGCTTCTATCATTGGTGTACGTCCTCGCCCTGGCTTGAATGCATATCTGGCATCTAAGGGAGCGGCCATCCAATTGACCAAGGGACTTGCGATAGAACTCGCTCCACACAAGATTCGGGTAAACTGCATCAATCCAGTGGCTACAGATACGCCCATGTTTCCCTATTTTATCGATGATTCGGGCGCAAAGGATGCGAAATATGAAGCAGCAAGAGAGCGTTTTATCGCGGGCATTCCCTTGGGTCGCCTGGCTAAGGCAGAAGCTGGTGCTTACGCCGCATTATTTTTTGCCTCGGACGAGTCCTCGTTTATTACTGGTGTTGGTTTAGATGTGGACGGAGGACGTGCAATTTAAATCCTCCCCCTGGCCATTGGGATGAATCAAGCGGAACCGATTATGGAAGCCACCAAAAAATTAGCCAATTTTATTAGTGAAACGAAAATAGATATGATCCCAAAAGAAGCTTTGGAAATGGCGAAAAAAGCCATACTGGATTGCACGGGTACAATTCTGGCTGGTTCTGTCACCGAAACGGGGGCAATAATTAAAAACTATATAAGAAGTGATGAGACGTCCAGAACAGCAACGGTATTGGGGAGTAATCTCCGATCTTCGGCGGAGAATGCGGCGTTGGCGAACGGGGTCATGGGCCACGCGTTGGATTACGATGATATCCATGTCCATATGCTTGGTCATCCAACGGCTGTCGTATTGCCGGCAATCTATTCCTTGGGGCAAGTGGCCCATTCTTCAGGTAAGGAGATTCTGGCAAGTTATGTTATTGGGTTGGAAATTGCCACCAAAATTGGAAAGGCCGGAATAACCCAACATTATAGAAATGGGTGGCATGCAACCGGAACCCTTGGTATCCTGGGGGCTTGTGCAGCCTGCTCAAAATTATTGAAACTGGACGAAGAGAAGACTCAAGTGGCATTGGGGATTGCTGCTTCGATGTCCAGCGGTATACGAGCAAACTTTGGAACCATGACAAAACCGTTTCATGTCGGAAACGCATCGAAAAATGGTTTGATGGCGGCAATGATGGCAAGGAAGAATTTCACCGCGAATAGAGATATTTTAGAATCAGAATTCGGGTTTTTTAACACTTTTTTTGGCCGGAATCAGTACGATATTTCTCAGACGATAACCTATCTTGGTGAACCATACGAGATTTTGTCACCAGGTCTGATATTCAAGCCCTATCCATGCTGTGGAGAAACCCATCAAGGAATTGATGCAGCCCTTTCGCTAAGGAATAGGTACCGGATAGATTTCAATAATATCAAATCGATCAAATGCGAGCTTAGTGAGATGGTAGCCAATATGTTGCATTATCACAATCCAAAGACCGGTTTGGAGGGGAAATTCTGTCAAGAATATTGTTTTGCCTTAGCTCTGATGCATGGACGGGTGAGCATCGGTCATTTCTCAGATGAGAGAGTTTCGGACTCGAATATCAAAAAACTCATTGAAAAAACTACGGTGGAGTTCAAAGATTTCGCGAAGGAAGTAGGGGAGCATACTTTCCCTGCCGAAGTCACAATAGTAATGAACTCCGGGGAAAAGTATCATTGCAGGATCGATAACTCGAAGGGGTCTCCTGATAATCCTATGTCTTTAATCGAATTGGAGAAAAAATACAGGGAATGTGCCAGCTACGTATTGAGCGATACCAAAATAGGTCAATCAATGGAATTGATCGAATCCCTTGAAAGCTGTTCGTCTTTGGATATATTAATGAATTTGCTCTCATGACTGGATAAGTTAATCCATTCCTCTCAGATCAGATAGGATGACAAGTATGGCTATCCTAGAGATAGAAAATCTAACAAAAAAATTTGGCCACGTAGCAGCCCTCTCCAACGTAACTTTGTCCATTCGTGATGGTGAGATTACCTCCCTCATTGGACCCAACGGTGCAGGAAAGACCACCATCTATAACGTAGTAACGGGCAAATTCCCCCCTACTTCCGGCCGTATCATCTTTAAAGGGGAGGATATTACCGGCCTTCCCTCATTTACAGTTTGGAGGAAGGGAATATCCAGATCATTTCAGATTACAAATGTATTCAAGACGTTGACCGTACTGGAAAACATCCGGACCGCTCTGATTGTGCACCTGGGGAAAAGTCTGCAATTTTTCAAACCGATAGATCACTATGATGATTTATATGAAAAGACTCTGCATATCTTAAAGCTCATAGGTCTCGAGGATAAAAAGGACCTTCCCTGTCAAGAGATATCGCATGGGGACATGAGGATTGTGGAAGTTGGAATTGCTTTAGCCAGTGAGCCTGAACTGATTTTTTTGGACGAGCCCACAGCGGGCATGAATCCCGAAGAGACCAGAAGAATGGTGGACCTGATCAAAGAACTTTTTGAGACTACAGGTACCACCTTCTTTATTACGGAACATGACATGAATGTGGTCTTTTCCGTTTCCAACCGCATTATCGTCCTAAATTATGGGGAAATTTTGGCCGATGGAACTCCGGAAGAAATACATCAAAATGAAGACGTAAAGAGAGCTTATCTTGGAGGAGTTGAAAAATAATGCTACAGGTTGAAGACATACATACGTACTACGGAACCAGTTACATTATTCAGGGCCTTACCCTGGAGGTAAAGGACGGGGAGGTTGTCTGTCTTATCGGGAGAAATGGTGCAGGAAAAACGACTACCTTGAGAAGTATCATGGGTTTGGCACCTCCTCAGCGTGGTCTCATTAAGTTTAAGGGTGAAGAGATCACGGGCAAGGCGCCGTTTTCAATCGTCAGAATGGGGATTGGGTATGTTCCTGAAGATAGGAGGATTTTTCCCGACCTTACCGCCAGAGATAATTTTGAAATTGCCCGACGAGGCAATAGCAGGAAGAGTTCCGGTGGTTGGACGATAGAAAAAATTTATGAATTTTTCCCTAAACTAAGAGAGTTGGAAGACCACAAGGGAACGGAGATGAGCGGGGGAGAGCAGCAGATGCTCGCCATCGCCCGAAGCTTGATGGGCAATCCGGATTTGCTTTTGGTGGATGAACCCACACAGGGTTTAGCTCCTCTTATCATCGAATCATTTGTGGAATTGATCAAAAGTTTAAAGCAAGAAATGAGCATTCTGCTGGTGGAGCAAAACGCTTCCTTCGCATTCAGTGTATCCAACAGGGGGTATGTCATCGATAAGGGGAAGATTCTGTACCACGGCAGTATTGATGATTTGAGGGAAAATAAGGAAGTGCATGACAGGTATTTGGCTGTTTGACGCATGAAAATAAAAGGGGAAGGAGGTGAAATTTTTCGAGGGAATGGTAGGGGGATTTTAATTAACGATAAAAAAAGAAAAAGGAGGGATTAATGATGAGTAAAAACAAAAAGGAGAAAATGGCTGGAAAGGGGTTGACTCGGAGAGAGTTTCTAAAAGCTTCCGCCGGTGGTGCAGCCGGGGTGGCTGTGGCACCATACTTCGCTCCTCGGCTAGCGTACGGTCAAAAACCAATCCATGTCCGCTGTCACTCGATTTATGGAGGAAAAGCGGCGGTGCTCGGAAGGTCAGTCACCGATGGAGTGAACATGTGGAAAGATGAGGTAAATAGGAAGGGAGGAATCTTAGGCAGACACGTGGTGACTTCATTTCGGGATACTCGGGGAAAGACCGAGGAAGCTGTCAGGCTTGCCAGAGAGGCTGCTGCTTCAGGCGAGGTGGATCTGCTCTTGGATTCCTGTAGCAGTCGTGAGGCCTTTGCGGTCAAGGAGGTGTCGAGAGATCTTAATTTCATAATCATCGCCACGAACTCAAAAACGACTGAGCTCACAGCCAATCCAAAAACACGCGCTCCGTACCACTTCAGAAGTGCCGCTCAAAACCTTCATGATATGGCCGCCGGGGCAAAATATGCAGCCGGTCTTGCCAAAAAGCATGGTTGGACAAAGTGGGCGACGATTGCTCCTGACTATGCCTACGGACGTGAAAACGCCATGTTCTTTATTAGATTTCTGAAAATGTATTTCCCCGAGGCGGAAATCTTGATGGAACTTTGGCCAAAACTTTGGGAGCCAGACTTCACCCCGTATGTCACCAAAATGCTGGGGGCTAAGACTCAGGCGGTCTTTACCTCCCAATGGGGAGGAGATGTTGTGGCTTTGCTACAACAAGGCGCCCTGTATGGATTACACGAGAAGGTGAAGATATTTAGCATCGATTTGGGAGACTTCACCGCCATCAATCCCGTCATCAAGGCCTTTGGGAAACTCCCTGAGGGCATCTATATGGGGACGAGAGCCAATCCACTCACCCCGGCGACAAAGTTGAATCGGGATTGGTTCAATGGGTTCAAAAAGACGTACGGCTATGAGCCTTCTGGATGGTCTCAGCAGGCCTATTCGGGGCTTCTTTTCTATCAGAAAGCAGTGGAGAAGGCGGGCAGCACGGATCAGAAGGCTGTCCGTGATGCGTTAGCAGGCCTGGAAATCGTAGCTCCATGGGGATCTCCACCCGAACAGAAGTTGGCTTTGAGAGCCAGTGACCACACCAATATTTTGTACACCGAGGCGTGGGGAAAAACAGTTAATAAGATGCCCTATGTGGCCGACGTTCTCACATTGTCGTGGGACGATATCTTCAAGGCTGAAAAGGAGTATTTTAAGGAGAAAGGCTGGGTGTAGGGAAGGAGAGGAGGAGAGAAGCGCTGGATGCAATCGGAGATGGTTCCGGCGCTTCTCCCCTTATATCCGGACCGGTTCCTACATCGAGAGATTTTCGTTCATATGATAAAAGGGGGCAGATAGAAAGAGAGTAAGGAAGGTTTATATGGATATTGCTAGCTTATTGAATTGCTTAGCAGATCCTGGCTGTATGGCCGGACAGATTATCAGTGGCATTATCATTGCCATGGTCTTATTTCTCGTTGCTTCAGGGCTCAGCCTTATCCTTGGGGTTCTGGGCTTGTTGAATTTCGCTCACGGTTCACTGTATATGATCGGGGCTTACTTTACCTATACGGTGATGGCGTCCATTGGAAATTTTGGTGTGGCCTTAATATTGGCCCCCATTGGTGTTGGCATATGCGGCGTAATCCTGGAGCGTTTTTTTATAAAGCGGGTCTATGGGCTTGACGCGCTTTATCAGCTGTTGATGACCTATGCCTTCATTCTAATCTTTGACGATGTGGTCAAGTTTATTTGGGGAATTTTTGATCTCTCCATTCGTATGCCGAGTTTGTTCCGGCGGCCTCCTGTAACCGCTATCGGAACCATTGTTCCATTTTACTACCTCTTCCTCATAGTGGTGGGAGTCTTGCTCGTCGTAGCGATTTGGCTTTTCTTATCCAAAACAAAGTACGGGAAGATTATCAACGCCGCCGCATCGGATCCTGAGATGTTAATGTGCTTAGGGATCAACGTGCCCTTCGTTTACACAATCGTTTTCGGATTGGGAAGCCTATTGGCAGGTGTTGGGGGAGCGTTGGCATGTCCATTGAGGGCCATTACGCCGGGAATGGGGTTCGCCGTCATTATCGAATCATTTGTGATAGTTGTTATCGGAGGGATGGGGAGTATTCTCGGTACCTTTGTGGTCGCCCTTATGTTTGGCTTAATGCGGTCCTTCGGCATTTTAGGATTCCCCTTTTTTGAATTGGCATTTATATACGTATTCATGGCGGTCGTTCTTATCGTTCGTCCCGCCGGGTTATTCGGGAAAGTGAGAATTTAAGGGGAGAGGGGGGATTATGAGATTCCTTGGTTTACTTCGAGCGAATAGTTGGGTGCTCGTTCTTGCCGCTTTTTTGCTCATCGTTCCTTTCTTATTTCCGTCCTTGGCCTTTATTAACATTGTCTCAGAGATCCTCATTATGGCTCTTTTTGCCGTTAGCCTCAATCTACTAATAGGGTACACGGGCTTTGTCTCTTTTGGCCATGCGGCTTTCTTTGCAGTGGGGTCTTACACGGTTGGGATCATGCTTCAGAGACTCTCCGCTTCCTTGCCATTGGCCATACCGTTGGCTTTACTCTGTGGAATGATTTTATCGGGAATAGTGGCCCTTGTGATTGGCTATTTCTGTACGCGACTGACAGCCATCTATTTCGCCTTTTTGACGCTGGCCTTCAGCCAGATCATTTACGCCCTCATTATCAAGTGGGAGAGTTTTACCGGAGGCGACCAAGGGTTGGTTGGTGGCATTCCGAGACCACCTATCAATCTCTTTGGTCTGTCGATCGACATGACTTCGCCTTTCAGTCTCTATGTTCTCATTGTTGTTGCAGTGTGTGTGTCCTTCCTTATAATTAAGATTATAATCGATTCACCCTTTGGCTGGATTATACGGGCTATCAGGGATAATTCTGAGAGGATGAATTTCCTCGGCATCAATGTTAGAAGATATACGATTATTGTGATTGTCATTTCAGGAATATTCACGGGCTTGGCCGGGGGGCTTATCGCCCTCCACGTCAGTGGATCGTATCCTGACCATGCCTTTTGGACGAAATCTGCTGAACCCATTTTCATGATCATGGTCGGGGGAATGAAAGTTTTTGCTGGTCCAATTTTAGGGGCCATTATCGTGACTGAGCTCAGTGCTCACCTGAGTTCCTATATCGGGTTGTGGGGATTGATTTTTGGGGCTTTCTTAGTTGTCTTTTTGATGATTAGTCGTCAAGGCATTCTTGACGTTTTGGCATTAAAGACTGGGTTAATTAAGAAACTAAAGCTTTGACAAGGATCACATCCTTATGTATTGAGCGTAATTATCCATAAAGAATTCTTCCATGGACTCTAGCTGGTTTATCGGGCGAGTCTCTCACTGATTGGCAAATCCAGTATCCAGTCGTTACGTTTATTCGGCATGATAGACTGCCTTAAAGAATCGCCTCTTTATGGTAATGGGTATTGCCCTGGATGTTACCGGACAAGGGAATACTGGTGATATGGGTTGGAAACGTTTCAATGAGGTCCGCTAGACACGTAATTCTTTCACCCAACCCTCCGGGACTTGGGAAATAAGTCCTTCAATGGGAATATCGATGAGGCTCCATTGCTGGTTGAAAGGGATCATCGGTCATGTGGAGGGTTTGGCCTCCACCGATTCTGCCAAAAAAGTTATAGGGGAAAGGGCTACGTTTTTGGAGGATTTTGCAAAAAGGGTGAAGGCGGAGCTTCAAGGAATCGAGTAAGGGGTGAATACCTTAAGTATTATAGTTCATCGCGAAAAGGACATAAGAATAACAGAGTAGTAAAATACTTGCTAATTGTTTCATTGTTTCCTAATTCATTCAAATATTTTTAAATAATGAGGATTAACCCAAAATGAGAGAGCTCTTCGTTACTCGGGATACGGTTTACGACATGATGTATAACTCCATCACCATGGCTGCCACGATCATGCCCTCAGATGTGAAAAGCACTATACTCGAATATCTCAATCGAGAAAATAACGAGACCGCAAGGTTACATTTGGAAGTCATTATGAGAAACTGCGAGATGGCCGAAAAGGAGGGAAGGCTGCTTTGTCCAGACACGGGATCCCCCCTGTATTACGTGAGAATTGGCGACAATGTTAGAGTGGAAGGGGGGTTTTCGACTTTGTATGGCGAGGCGAAGAAGGCCGTGGCGAAGGCCACTGCTAACGGTAAATTGAGGCCGAACATGGTTCATCCCATCACACGAGAAAATACGGGGACGAACGTTGGGTATTATCTCCCAAAGGTCGAGGTCCGATTTGACCCCCATATCGACTACATGGACGTGATCGCCGTTCCAAAGGGGGGCGGCTCGGAGATCTTCGGAACATTTTACCGGGTCATGTATCCCGCTGATGGGAAAAGAGGAATCATGAAGTTCGTTCTTGATTGTATCAAGGAATCGACCTATGCGGGTAAGACCTGTCCTCCTAACATACTTGGCATCGGTATCGGGGGAACCGCCGATATCTGCATGAAAATTGCCAAGGAGGCTGCCGTCTTACGCCCTATTGGAAGCCGCCATCCAGAGAAGGAAATTGCCGACCTGGAAATGGAACTGGTTGAAATGGTCCAATCTTCCGGGATAGGGCCCATGGGAATGGGCGGAATGTCCAGTGTTCTCGACGTCCATATTGAATACGCTGTTACCCATACTGCAGGCCTGCCGGTGGGGTTTAACGCCCAATGTTCCTTGAGCAGGCGTAAGGTAGCCAGAATTACACTCGATGGTAACATGACTTATAGCGACTCCCCTGAGTGGGAATACCGGTGATGATGGGAAGGGGTGAATAAATGGCAGAAATCAGGTTATCGATTCCGTTAAAGGAGAAGGAGGTCCGAGATCTCGAAATTGGTGATGTCATCTATTTAGATGGCCCCATTTTTACGGGGAGATCCCTCTTTCATATTCGGGCAATCGATGAAAACATATTGCCCCCGGTGGATTTTAAGAAGATGAATATTTTCATGCATATTGGACCAGTCATGGTGCAGGTAAATAATGAATGGCGCCCGGTGAGCATGGCACCGACTTCGAGCATCCGATTTGAAAAATACGGCGCAGCCGTTATCCGGAAATTGGGTTTAAAAGGTATCATCGGGAAGACAACGATGGGAGCGGAATCCACGGTCGCCATGAAAGAGGTAGGATGTGTGCACCTCACCGTAGTGGGGGTGATGGGAAACACGCTCGCCTCCCAGGTGACGAGGGTGTTGAATGTACACTTTTTGGACAAGTTGGGGAAGACGGAGGCGACCTGGGTAATGGAGCTTGAAAATGCGGGACCGTTTATCGTGAGCATAGATACCCATGGGAAAAACTTATTCCATCGAGTCAACAGAGAGGTGGAAAAGAGATTTGAGGACTTTTATGCCAAATACGGTATATCCAAGGATTTCACGTACACCGATGTGAATCCTTAGTGCTTCGATTCGCAAATATTGTGACGTGTTTTTATAAGCAGAATGCATCCTTTTGCTCACTCCATTCGGCCCGCCTTCGGCCATGAGCTCAGGCCGAAGGGAGTCTTCGACCCTGAGCCCTTCGGCGGTGAGCGACTCGACATGAGCTCGTCGACATGTCTCAGGGCCGAACTGCACAGACCGCAGGGCTCATGGCCGAGGGCAGCACTCAGTCCTGAGGGTTTCGACTGAGACATGTCGACGAGCTCCCTTCGGGTCTGAGCCTCAGGGTCGAAGACAGTCGAGTCGCTCAGCCGAAGTCTGAATAGGTTCGTCATCAAACTTATGAATCGAAGAACTTAGAAATGCGGATACGTAGTATGGTCGAATGGAACTGTTTAACGGAACAACGACCGATTTAAAAATGATATCAAAATTATTGAACCTCTTTTTCGATAAATGAGTGGGTCTTAATTCTCGGATAATCTAAGGCTTATGGGTTCGATTTCCCAAAATAAGATAAAAGAGGTGGCTTATAGTTTATTATCAAAGGCTGCCACGATGTACCCGATGACCTTTATGGAGAGGATTCTGGGGTGCTATTATGAGGAGAAGAACGCCACCGCCAAGAGCATCCTCAAATCGATCATCGACAATGTCTTATTGGCCGTAGAAAAGCGGGTGAGTATCTGCCAAGATACGGGGATTCCGGCTTTCCATGTGTCTATTAACCCCCATGAAAAGATAGAGGGCGATATAACTGAAGCGATCACGAATGCCGTAGTGGAAGTGACCGAAGATGTTCCCCTGAGGAAGAACGTCATCGAACCCTTCACCTATGAAAATTCGGGCAATAATACCGGATGGGGAGTTCCGATGATCCACTACCACTATGATCCGAAAATGGAGGGATTGGGAATTCGGGCAGAGCTTAAGGGATTTGGCGGCGAAATAAAATCCACCTATGATTGGATTTTTACGAGCACTCGCAGCATGGAGGATGCTATTTTGGCTTATGTCATAAATAGCATATTGATTTCTAAGGGAGAGGCCTGTCCCCCTTCTTTCCTCGGGGTTGGAGTCGGCGGTTATGGGGCGGATGCCGTGTCAAATGCCAAAAATGCAGTCTTCAGAGAATTAAATCAAGTGGGGCAACGATACTGGTCTGGTGAAAATGGCTTTCTATCGAACTTTGAAGGGCGTTTGTTCAAGTGCGTGAACAGGCTGGGTTTGGGTCCAATGGGAGTAGGCGGAAGCACCACAACATTGGGGACCTACGTGGCAAGATGCGGCACACACTCAGCGGCTGCTCCGGTTGCTCTTGTCCATCAGTGTTGGGCAAACCGTGCTTCCGAGGCACTGATTCAAGGAGACATGGTTAAATACATCACCCGGCATCTGGAGAAAAAGGATATCGGAGGAATCCGCGCCAGGCTCGGAAACGGATCGGATGAGGGTCAAGGCCGAATTCATGAGCTGCAACTGCCATTAGATGCCAAGAGATTAGATGCATTGAAGCTGGGGGATATGGTTTATCTAACCGGAACGGTATGTACGGCGAGGGACGGCGCACATCGACGGTTGGTGGAACTCCTAAAAAAGGGAATAAAAGAGGACATACCTGGGGAGATTTTGAGAAGCAGAACGTTATACCATTGTGGTCCCATCGCCGAAAAAATTTCAGGGGATTGGGTCGTGAACTCGGCTGGACCAACTACCAGTTCGAGATTTACCAACGATGGTGCCTATCTGGTTCAGAACGGGATGGTGAATGTGATCATTGGCAAGGGCACAATGGGCTCAAAGATGGTTGAGGCGATGAAGGGAAAGGCCGTTTATCTGAGAGCCACAGGTGGTTGTGCCGTTTGCTATGGAAACGCCATTCAAAAGGTGGATGTAAAGTGGCTGGAGTTGGGTTATCCAGAGGCGGTTTGGGTATTTGAAATGGAGAAGTTTGGCCCATTGATAGTTGGAATTGATTCGCATGGTAATTCG
>DAOVGJ010000045.1 GCA_030672465.1 Pseudomonadota bacterium
CTCAATAAGTTGTATCAATTGCCATGATTCTCCAAGAGAGCCATTTTTTGTCAATCTTATGAATTTTTTGCGTAATTGCCCCCATTTTACGGCGATTTATGGGAATTGATCCTATTTTACCGACAGCTCGTTAAGGAAAAAAGGGTAAGAAGAAGTGTTCTTGGGGTGAGAAAATGAGGTGAGGTGAATCCTCCCCATTAGGATGGGGGAAGATTACTACCCAGTATTTGGCCGCTTAGTTTCCTCAGTTTATGGACATCCTCTTGGTTGATATCCATAAATTGAAGTCCATACTGAAACCGGGATCCTCCTGCTAGCGCTCCAAAGTCCTTCCAGACAACTCTACAGGTGGTCTTGATCCCCGTGGCCTCTGAATCCAGAAGGAAGGGAACGAAAATAATCATTTTGGTTCCCACCTCCATCCTCTCGTTCAGAAAGACCATCAATCCTCCCTCACTGGCGTTGGCGACGCTTCCCACATCAGCCTTCCCATCCTCCACGAAGGTATAATCGATGGGAAGGTCGACGGGAAACCTGGGATGTCTTCGCCTCTCCAGTACGAACTTCTCCCCCCTGAGGAACCTGTCCAACTCTGACCTGAGGACCTTCCAGCCCTTCCCCACTTTTTTCGCCCGGATCTTTCCCTCATAGACGTACTTTAGGTAGGTTGGCCTGGAGATTCTCAGGTATTGGCAGGCTTCGCGGGTTGTGAGCACCGTATGGGATTCTGATTCCATCATTTTTTCAGGCTCTTATCCCGCCCGCTGTAGGATTTTACTTAAAGCATTTTCCATGCCAGGCCACAAGAATTGGGAAATAACTGATAATTAACTGACATAAAAGGATATTTTCCCTTATTCCTTCTAATTAGAAATGGGGGGATGTTGAAATTTTTTCCCAATTTCGGGGGGAAAAGTATGAAATTTTTTCAGATCACAAAAAATCCCCCCATAAGGGCTTCGCACCTGCTAAATTGAGAGGCTGATCCTATTCTCCCTGGGCCCCATAACCCTTAACCCCGGTTTTTTCGGACGGGCCTCCCCCATGAGAAAGGACCTCACCCTTCTCAGGATTCCGCTGCAATCGAGGCCGCATTTTTCCCTGAGAACTCCTTGGGGGCCATGCTCCAAGAATTGATCCGGAATTCCGATACGAAGGACCTCCACATCCGAAAACCCCCTCTCTTGAAGCAGCTCAATCACAGCACTCCCAAACCCTCCTGCCAAAACATTCTCCTCGATGGTAACGACTCTGCCTATTCTCCGGGCCATACCGCACAACAAAGGACTGTCCAGGGGCTTGATGAAACGGGGATTGACCACCGTGACCTGGATACCCTCTTCCCGCAATTGTCTTGCGGCCTCACAGGCCCGATAGACCATGGAGCCCACTGGAAGCATGAGGAGATCATCACCTTCAGCTAATACCTCTCCCTTTCCCATCTCCAAAACCATCAACGTCGCATCCATGGCTACCCCTTCTCCCTTTCCCCTCGGATAACGAATGGCAACTGGCTGGGACAAAAGGGTTGCCGTATTGAGCATATGTTGAAATTCGTTCTCATCCTTGGGAGCCATGAGAATCAGATTGGGGATGTGGCGTAAATAGGAGATATCGAAAAGGCCGTGATGGGTGGGGCCATCTTCTCCGATAATCCCGCTTCGATCCAAGGCAAAGACTACCGGGAGCCTCGGTAGACACACATCGTGGACAATCTGGTCGTAAGCCCGTTGCAAAAAGGTTGAATAGATAGCGACAACCGGCTTGAACCCCTCGGAGGCCAAGCCCGCTGCAAAGGTGACGGCGTGCTGTTCAGCGATTCCCACATCGTATATGCGATTGGGAAACTCCCCCGCGTAGACATCGAGGCCGGTTCCGTTTTGCATGGCAGCGGTGATGGTGATGACCCTGGGGTCACTTCGCGCTAGCTTCACCATGGTTTGGCCGAAGACGCTGCTGTAGCTTATCCGGGCGGTTCCCTCGCTCTTCCGCCTTCCCGTTGCGATGGTAAAAGGGGCCACTCCATGGAAGGAGGGCGGGTCGAGTTCTGCGGGCCCATACCCCTTTCCCTTCTTGGTGATCACATGGATCAATATGGGACGGTGCCATTCCTTTACGTTTTTGAAGGTCTCGATAAGGTGATCAATGTGATGACCGTCGATAGGGCCCACATATTTAAATCCGAGTTCTTCGAACAACATCCCAGGTGTCAAGAATCCCTTAAATGATTCCTCCGCCTGTTTGATAATCCTGACCATGGAGTTACCGATTCCCGGGATAGTCTGAAGGAGGGACTTCAGTTGCCGTCGGAATCGGTTGACCAACTGGCCGGTCATAATTCGGTTCAAATAAGCGGAGAGCGCTCCCACATTGGGGGAGATGGACATCTCATTATCGTTGAGTACCACGATGAGATCCTTTTCCAGATGCCCCGCCTGGTTCAGGCCCTCAAAGGCCAAGCCTGCGGTCATGGAGCCATCTCCGA
>DAOVGJ010000088.1 GCA_030672465.1 Pseudomonadota bacterium
TAGACGTTCTCCCCTCCCGTGATGATCATATTGGCCTTTCTGTCCACGAGATAATAGTAGCCGTCTTCATCTTTCCTTCCCATATCACCAGCCGTGGACCACTCGCCCTCGAAGGCTTCCCTGGTCTTCTGCGGGTCTTTCCAATATTCCTTGAAGACTATGGGTGTCCTGACAAATATCTCTCCCACTTCACCATCGGGAACTTCCCTTCGGTTCTCATCGAGAATTTTGATCCGGTCTATGCCGAAGATCTCCTTTCCAATGGAGCCGAGTTTCTTCATCTGATCTTCGGGTCGCAAGAGGGTCATCAGGCCCTGTTCCGTCGATCCGTATGCCTCCCAAAGCTCCGCATTCTTGAAGTATTTCATAATTTCAATTTTGGTATCTTTCCTGGCGGGTGCAGAAGAGATGAGAAGCTGGCGGATCGAGCTCACATCGTACTTCCGCTTCACTTCATCGGGAAGGGCGAGCATCATGATGTAGTGGGTAGGGACCAATGAGGTGAAGGTGATCTTCTCTTGGTCGATGGTCCTGAGGAGATCCTCGGGCTCGAAACTGATCATATGATAGACGTAGCAACTTGCCCCCACGTAGGTGTACGCGAATGAATAGAAGATGGAGTTGATATGGCACATGGGCATCACCAGCATAACCTTATCATCCGGCCTAACGGCCATATTGATATCGTTCAGGATGTACTCTGCGATATTACCCTCGTAGGTTCTCACCACGCCCTTTGGGCGTCCGGTAGTCCCTGACGTATACATAATATTCCAGATATCCGCGGAATCAACGACCACATCCGGCTGGCTTGGCGCCCCTCTTTCCATGAGATCCTCGTAGTGGAGATACCCCTCGGGTGGCTTTCCGCTCCCCATATAGACGTAATTCTCTTGGGGAACGGGCAGCTTATCCCGCATGCCATCTATCATTTCGACGAATTCCTGGGCCACCAGGAAGGCCTTGCTCTCGGAATGGTTGACAATGTACTCTATTTCAGGTGGGGCCAGGCGAAACATAACGGGAACGGTAATCTGTCCTGCCCTGGCGGAAGCGGCATAGATCTCCATCCATTCTATGCAATTGTAAGCCAGAATGGCAAAGCGGTCACCCTTTTTCACCCCCATGTCCGATAGGGCATTGGCCAAACGGTTTGCCCTCTCGTCCCATTCCTTGAAGGTTGCCAGCCTGAATTTGTCCTTGATGGCGACCTTATCGGGGACGTTTATGGCATGCATCTTAACCACGTCTCCCGCATGTAGCCATTTGCTCTTTAATAACATTTTTCCCTCCTCCATGACTTTGTGATTTTTTTTGCATTCTAATACCACGTTTTATCATTGTCAATCTTTTTTTGCCCTCTTCCAAGAAGGAACGCTCTTTCCCCTCTCGCGTTTGAATTCAGATGCATCGGGAGACTTCTCTGGCAGACCCCCTTGGGGACGATGGAGTTTCCGGAGATTGAAAACCAACGAGGTGGGGATTAAACGAGGTATTCTTTTTTAGGGTATATCCACTACCTTGAAAAGATCTTCCATTATCGGCTATCATCCATGCAGATGTCCCGGCACTTTTCCTCGGAGGTGAACATGGAAATCCTTATGGAACCTAAGATCCTCCTTCGCGTCGCCATTTTATTCTTCCTCATATCCCTCCTGATAAACCTCATTCAGCACCATTACTACAGGAGACGGGCGGATCGCTTCCTCAACAAGGAAGAGTCACTCTTCCATTCCCTTACAGGACTCCATAACTCCCTGGGCAAGTTGGAGACCGCCTGTGCCCTGGAAATGGAGATCACGACTTCCCTGAAAGACATCGGGAAAGCGATTCATATTGCCCGAGCCCAACTGAGCTCCTCCATCGCGGATATCGAGGGCAGCCTCCGTTCTTTCCGAGAGTATAGGGTGAGGGAAAAAGCACGGGAAAAACACAAACGGGAATTAGATACCTTCCGGGGAAAAAAATTATCGAAATAGACCAGAGATCATGGATCGATCATGAGGTCGAGTTTTTAGAGACATTCGAGAATCCGCAAAATTTCCCTTGTCTTTTGCCATGGATTTGGTTATAGAGATAATGCTCTTCGGAAAAGGAGGAAATTGCCATGGAAGTAGAAGGGTATCAATTTCCCGATGACCTCTATTACGACAAAGAGCACTATTGGTGTCGTGTGGAGGGGAATGTGGTGGTAATGGGAACGACGGACTTCGCCCAAAAAATGGCCGGGGACATCGTCTACGCCCAACTTCCGTTGATTGGTAAATCAGTTAACCAGGGTAAACCCTGCGGCGCCCTTGAGTCGGGGAAATGGGTGGGTCGAATTTACGCCGTTATATCGGGAAAGGTCGTAGAGGTGAATGAGGAGCTCGATGATAGCCCTGAACTCATCAATCAAGGACCCTATGACCGAGGATGGATGTTCAAGGTCGAACCCTCCAACCTCGAGCAAGAATTAAAAAACCTGATGCAAGGGGATGATCTCGTTCAGTTTGTCAAATCCGAGATCATTCGAGTAGCAGCAGAGAGGTAACCAGGTTCCACCCAATAAGGAGAGGATAGATCAGATGTATCTCTTTGACCTGGGAAAGCTTCCCGGCCAACAATCGATGCTCATTTTCCACGCATTGGCAAGGATGGGAGTGGAAGCATTGGTCATCGTTTCTCCCAAGAGCCCCTTGGCGAGCATCGGATATTTCCAAGACGCCGAAAGGGAAATCGACCTCTCCTTTTGCAGGGAAAATGGGATTTCTTGTATGAGACGTGAAGTCGGAGGCGGGGCAACCTATCTGGATGAGAATCAAATATTCTATCAACTCATATGGAAGAAATCAAATCCACGATTCCCCGTCGAAATGAGACAGATTTTTGAGGGATTGTCAATTCCAGCGTGCGAGACCTATGGGAAATTCGGCATTGAGGCCTCCTTTAGGCTGGAAAACGATATCGTGACTCGAGAAGGGAAGAAAATTGCCGGTGAAGGAGGTGGAGATATCGGGGACTGTATGGTTTTTGTCGGTGGTATCCTCCTCGATTTCAATTATGAGGTCATGAGCAAGATCCTCATGGTCCCCGATGAGAAATTTAGGGATAAGGTCTATAAGAGCATGGAGGAAAATGTTACTACCATGAAAAGGGAGCTGGGTGATATCCCCCCGAGGGAGGAGGTCGTTCAAACGTTGATCCGCGAACATGAAAAGCTGATCGGTACCCTTCAACCGGCGGAGTTGGATAATCGACTTGTGGAGCGCATGAAGACGTTGGAGAAATGGTTTACCTCGGACCGATTTTTATTTAAAAAGACCCGAAAAATACCGAAAGGGATAAAAATAAAGGGAGGCGTCGAAATCCGTTACGGCATTCATAAGGCCAAAGGAGGCCTCATTAGGACGGTTGAAGAATTGCAAGAAGAAAAGATCAGCGAAATCGGGATATCAGGGGACTTCCAATTCTACCCAAAGGACGACCTCGCCTCTATGGAGGTCGAATTGAGAAAGACCGAATTCGAAGAGGGAAAAGTCCGGAACAAAATCCAACAATTTTATGAGGAGCATCGCATCCAAGCACCCGGTGTCATGCCCGAGGATTTCACAACGGCCATCATCCAGTCCCAATCCGAGGGGGCTGAATAGTCCCCTCCCCTCCTCACAATTCATTGCCCATCATTGCCGATACTGTTTGCGCCATCGGCTCCCTCTGCTCCAAAGGAGTTAAACCTCCGCCGCAATCATGAAGAAACCGGAATGTTGTTTTTCATGATAGAAACCCCCTGTCCCTTCGCTTCAGTACTTCGCGGTCAATTGCCCAAATTCCCTTTCGCTCACTGAAAAGAATTTGTGACCATTCTAAAGTTCGCTTCACTGCAAACTCAAAACTCGCCTTTAAGGCTCAAACATTGAGTTTGCGGCCATTTCGCTTCATTAAGAATGGTTAACCAAAATTCTTTAATGTTCGCTCCAGGGAACCTGGGCACCGACCGGTCCCGAAATCACCTCGGGGGGTTCGGAACTAGTTATTCCTCACCCCTTTCGCAGGAAACTTCCATCAATAGTCCGTTGAAAAAGGCATGCGGAAAAATATATATTTGATAATGTAATGATTATTGATTGTATTTGGAGAAAGCAAAGGTCTTGACGCAAATGGGCTAAAATGATAGTAGGTCTTGATAAGAATTTCACAAATTGACGGTCCAACTACTAAATACCTGATCATGGAGGGAAGATCGTAGAGATAGTAATACAAGGAGCCACAACACCTCTTTTCACACTAACGTGCTCTTTACCTTCATAAATAATATTTCCGACAGGAGACAGCATGGATTACGTCGAAAAAATCGAGGCAATTGTTGGAGGGGAAAACGTCCGGACGGATGAGATCGAGAGGCTCTGTTATTCCAGGGACCTATCGGTCCACGAGGGGATTCCCGATGTGGTCGTCTTCGCCGAGGGCTCGGAGGAGATTTCCAAAATTCTGGCAATAGCCAATGAGGAAAAGATCCCCGTGACACCAAGGGGTTCGGGCACGAGCGCCGTAGGGGGGGCCTTGGCCGCGAAGGGCGGGATCCTGCTGGACCTCAGTCGAATGAACCATATTCTGGAGATCAACAGGAAGGATGGATATGTCATAGCCGAACCAGGGGTAATCTGCAATAACCTGAATATGGCACTGGCACCCACCCATTTCGTCCCCCCCGATCCCGCCAGCGCCACCCTCGCTTCCCTAGGGGGTATGGTTTCCACCAATGCCAGCGGAAATCGCGCCTTGAAATACGGGACAACGAAACAGTACGTACTGAGGCTGGAGGTCGTTCTGGCCGATGGCAGGATCATCACCACGGGATCAACCCTTGCCAAGACCTCCGCCGGATATGACCTGACGCATCTCTTCACCCAGTCAGAGGGTACCCTGGGCGTGATCACCAAGGTCATCCTGAGAATCTTACCCATGCCTGAATATATTGCCTTTGCCGAGGCGCGGTTTTCGTCGCTCATGGATGCGGGAAAGGCGGCCGAGGAAATCCTGACTTCCGGCATTGCCCTCTCCTCATGCGAGATATTGGATAAGACATCCATCGATGTGGTCAACAAGGCCATGGGGCTCAACATTCCGGAAAATGTTGAATGCCTTCTGTTTATCGAAATTGATGGCAAAAAACAGGCCGTAAAAGCCGATATCCGGAAGATCGATAAGATCTGCAAGGCCAACAACGGAATTGAGAATAAATGGGACGACGACCCCGACAAACGGCTCAAGATGTGGGCAGCACGCCAAGGCATCATCGCCTCCCTATCCAAGGTCAAGAGGGGCTCAAGGCTCCAGTCCGTCGTGGAGGATTTTGGGGTCCCCATTACCAAGATCCCAGAGACGATACGGGAAATTCAGAAAATCAGCGAAAGACACAACTCCCCCATCGCAACCTTTGGCCATATCGGAGACGGGAACCTCCATGCCGTCATCATCTCCGATCCGAGGAACAAATCTGAATGGGATACCGTGAGGAAGATCGCCAATGATTTCATCGATCTCACCTTGCGGTTCAAGGGGACCCTAACCGCCGAACATGGAATCGGGATGTCGAAATCCCCGTATATTCGCCTGGAATTAGGAGAAAGCCACCAGGTCATGAAGGACATAAAGAGGGCGTTGGATCCCAATAATATCCTCAATCCGGGGAAATTAGGCTTCGATGATTCCATACATGACATGTATGACAATTTCGCCTTCCAAGGGATTCCGGAAAAAATTCGGAGCTTCGGGAAGGACGTGGATGATGAAATTTTCGCCTGCATCATGTGCGGCTTCTGTGGAGCGGCATGCCCCGTCTATAAGGAGACCTCCCTCGAATCGAAGAATGCCCGAGGCAGGGTTATCTTGGCCTACAATATGCTTAGGGGAAGGATCGAACCATCAAAGGAACTGGCGGAAAGGTTTTATCAGTGTACCATGTGTCTGCATTGTAAGGCGACCTGTCCAGCAGGGATCCAGGTGGCCGATATCGTGGAATCCGTGCGAAAAAGGTTGGTCGAGGCGGGATACCTACCCGACGTCCACAGAGGCCTCATGGAGAGCATCTCCAAATATGGGAACCCGTTCAATGAGCCCACCGAGAAGAGGACGGATGTCTATCCATCCACCTATGTTGAGAAGGCCGCTGATATTTTGCTGTTTTTCGGCTGTGTTACCAGCTATCAGGATATTGACATCATCCCCAATACCATGGAGATCTTGGATAAGGCCGGCATCGATTATGCCACCATGGGCAATGAGGAACACTGTTGTGGATACGTGGCCTACCTTGTTGGATCGGATCAATTTAAGGACTATATGGATAATACCCTGAAGCGGATCTCCACATTCAAGCCCAAGACCATTGTGACCACCTGCGCCGGCTGTTACAGGACCTTCAAACAGATTTACCCTAAGTATTCCGATTTCAACGTCGAGGTCCTCCATGCCGTCGAATATGTCGAAAGGCTTATCAGCGAGGGGAAAATCCAGTTCAAGGACGGATTGTCCGGGAAAGTGGCCTATCATGATCCCTGTGATATTGGCAGGCATATGGAGATCTATGAACCGCCCAGAAATATCCTCAAGCATATCCCTGGTCTGGAGCTCGTGGAGTTTAAGCAGAACCGCAGTCTTGCCAACTGTTGTGGGGGTGGGGGCGGAATGAAGGGTTACGACAACGCCCTGAGTTCAACCCTTGCCTACAAGAGAATCAAGGAGGCCTTGGATATCGGCGCCGATACGGTCATCTCCGCATGTCCAGCTTGTAAGAGCAACCTCCATGTCGCCGCTGCAAGGCTGCGAAAGGAAAAGAAGGGCAGGATCAAGGTGATGGATATCACCGAGGTCGTGGCCCAGGGTATTGAATAAAGGTACGATCTGACCCCCCTCAATGGTTTACCGCGATCTCATCTCCCAAGGCGTAACGCTTAATTTTTCTGGTGGACGTCTTTGGAAATGCTTCATCCCGGATTCGAAACTTCTTTACCCGCTTATATTCGGCCAGGTTTTTTCCGTATTTCTTGATTTCGGATTTAATGAGATCCTCGATATCCCCAATGGTCATGTGCTCGATGCCCTTCTCCTTTGCGTAGAGATCGATGGAGTCCTGATTGCAATAGACGAGGGCATGGACCTCCTCGACGAAGGGGGAAATCTTTTTCCCATAGACCATAACCTCCTCGATGTAATGACTCTTTAACAACTCCTGCTCCACTTCCTCGGGGTAAACATTCTTCCCATTGGCCGTGACGATGAGATTCCCTAGCCTCCCCTTCACGTAGAGGAATCCCTCATTATCTATAAATCCCAAATCTCCCGTGCGATACCAGCCATCCATGAATGCCCCCTCAGTGGCCTCGGGATTGTTGAAGTATTCTTTCATCACATTGGGTCCCTTCACCCATATTTCCCCTATCCCTTCCTCATTGGGATCGTGAATCCTCACCTCTACTCCAGGGATCGGCTTCCCCACCGAGCCCTCTTGGATCATTCCATCGTATTCGAAGGAGATAACCGGTGAGGTCTCCGTTATTCCATATCCTTGAAAGATCTTGATTCCCCAATTCCTCATCCCTTTCGCTATTTCCGGGTCCAGAGCAGCCCCCCCACTGATGAAACGGATATCCTTCCCCAATTTCTTTCGAATTCCCCTGGTCACTATCCCCCTCAAGAGCTTTGAGCGGAAGAGCATTCTGCTGAAGAAATTGGAATC
Organism: Pseudomonadota bacterium; assembly: GCA_030672465.1. Taxonomy (GTDB): domain Bacteria; phylum Desulfobacterota; class BSN033; order WVXP01. The sequence continues at coordinate 7,721 of DAOVGJ010000088.1, forward strand.
GATCCCCCGCATGATACGATTGTACATTTTTTCATAGAGGGCTGGGACACCCATGACGAAATTGGGCTTCACCTCCTCAATATTCGAGCCGACCTTCTTAAGGTTCTCGCAGAATGAGATGGTACCGCCTAAATAAATGGGGGCCAATATACCACATGTAGCTTCATAGACATGATTGATGGGGAGGATGGATAAGGTATGGATACCCTCATCGAGCCCGGCAGATTCGACGAAGGATCGAATATTGGAGACAATATTCCGGTTTGTCAACACCACCCCCTTTGACCTTCCCGTGGTCCCCGATGTATAGACAATGGCCGCCAGGTCGTCCGGTTCCATCTCGTGATGGATGAAGGCCTTGTTCTGCCTCAAGCGATCCATATGAATGGGCTCCACTTTCCCCATGTCGGGAAAATGGGAATCCCCCGATTCAACCATGCTGCCCTTGACGTCCATAAAGGGGTCTAAGACGATCGCCCTTTCCAGTGAGGGAAGTAGATCGATCACCTCGCACAGGGTTTCCAGGTAATCGCTGGAGAGGATGATGAACTTGGCCGAGGAGTCATCGAGGATGTGCCTTAATTCGCTGGCCTTTAACTCCTTGTCGATGGGGACGACGATGCCCCCATTCAGTATAATCCCGAAATAGGATATTACCCACCCCGGTCCATTATGGGATAACAGCGCAACTCGGTCTTTGGGCTTCATCCCGAGTTTGACCAATCCCGTTCCAATATCCCTTGCCGACTCATAGAATTCGCCATACGTGATGTCCTTCCAACGGCCCTCCGCCTTCCACCTCAGCATGGGTTTATCCCTGAAACGCCTCGCGTTATCCTCCAGTATGCCGATAAGGGTCACTCCCTCCACCTCATGCTCCTCCCTTAATCGCTATGAAAGGCGTTGAGTCCTGATCTTTCTCCGGCGCTCCTTGGGCAGGAGAATAGAAAAACGCGTCCCTTTTCCCCGTTTACTCGATACCTGAATCGTTCCGCCCTGCTCCTTGATTATGCGATGAGTCGTTGCCAGGCTGATCCCAACCTTACCCGGCTTGGTGGAAAAGAAGGGGTCGAAGATTGCCCCGAGGTTTTCCTCGGGGATGCCACACCCGGAATCCGAAATCTCTATGCCAATAAAGTCGTCCTTCGAAAATAACTTGACATGAATTGACCCCTCTCCGTCGATGGCTTCAATGGCGTTATTCAAGATATAGCTGAGCGCCTTTGCCAGAAGGGGGCCGTCGATAAATACTGTGGGGTTCCAGCTCGGTTTCTCCACCTCGAAGTCAATGACCACCCTCTTCTGCGAAGCATTGGCCGAGATAGACTCCAGAGAGGCCTCGATGATTTTTCTGATATCCTCCTTTTTATGAACCGGCTTCGGAAGGGTAGCGAAATTCTGCACTTGATCGATAATCCCTTCCAAGCGACTGATCTCCTTCTCTATCCTTTTGAAGTATTGGAGTTGATCGGTGCCTGAAATCGTCCTGGAAATCCTCTTGGCAAAACCGCCTATGGAGACGACGGGGTTTCTAACCTTGTGGGCGATCTCCTCGACCATTCTTCCCAGGCTCGCCAACCTTTGGGATTCGTAGTAATTCCGCTCCAATTCCTTCAATTTTGTGATGTCCTGGAGGGTAAAAACAATCCAATTTTCATCCCGATCATTACCAAGATAGAAAGACGTGGTCAACCTCACAAAAACCCTCGTGTTATTCCTATCCCGTAATACGTTCTCTCCCTCATATCCCCCTTCAACCTGGGTTTTTCTCAAGATATTGGGCAAGAAGTGGGTCAAATCATCGGGTAAGAATAGGATTCCGATGGATTTGCCAATTGATGCCTTCACGCCATAGCCAAATAGCTCCCCCGCCTTCTTATTGAGGTAGTGGAGAGTTCCAGAGGTATCGGTAATGATGATGGCATCTTGGATCAGGTCGATTGCCCGGTGAAGAAATCGGGGGGTCATGGAAATTCCACCATCTTTTCCCTTTCCACCCCTACCCATCTCTACTATCCCCGCGTGTCGTTTTTTTCTTAGGTGAACACCCTCGTCCCTGAGCGTAATGCCATCCTTCAAACCGCAGCACTACGTCACCACATAACGGCAGTACCCAAACTCGGCCGGAAGGGGTAAGTATTACCCACCGTTCGGCTGAGCCCTTCGGTCTGAGCAGTTCGGCCCTGAGACATGTCGACGAGCTCATGTCGAGTCGCTCACCGCCGAAGGGCTCAGGGTCGAAGGCCCTCGGCGTGAGCTCGGCCGAACGCTCACGACGAAGCCTGCAAACCCCGAACCGGCCATTTCGGAAACGGTCGTTGCCCAGGTTCCCTGGAGCGAACATTAAAGAATTTTTGGTAACCATTCTAGTGAAGCGAAACGGCCGCAAACTCAATGTTTGAGCCCTGAGGGCGAGTTTTGAGTTTGCAGTGAAGCGAACTTTAGAATGGCCAAAAGTCTTTTCAGTGAGCGAAAGGGAATCTGGGCAATAGACCACAAAGCACCGAAGCGAAGGGACAACGGTATTCTCCAGGAAATCAGTTCTCGGTCCGGTTCAAACGAGAACGAGTACATGGTATCTTCTTTTTGAGAATGTGTAAATCC
>DAOVGJ010000081.1 GCA_030672465.1 Pseudomonadota bacterium
TCGGACAATCAAGCTTCCCCATTTGTCATTTGTCATTTGACATTCATTTGAACTTTGAGCTTTGGCATTTGTTCATTCTAATTTTTGTAACTTTTTTAGCAAGTTAGAGTAATTACATGCTTTTTTCTGAGGAAACTCCAGTAAAATCCTTCCGTGGTTCTCGGAATGCGCGAGAATAAGTAAAAATTTTGCTAAAATGCTATTGACATAAATGAGACAATTTTTTATATTTTTATCTTAAAAATATCACTATCGGGAGGTTGGGATAAAATGGCAAAGCGGGAAAAGAAGAGCTACGTTATTCAGTCTGTGACCAATGCATTAAATCTCTTGGAGGAGTTCAAAGCAAATAGGGATGAACTTGGGGTGACCGAACTCAGCAAAAGGCTCCACCTCCATAAGAACAACGTTTTCAGGTTATTGGCAACTCTTGAGTCAAAGGGATACATCGAGCAGAATAAGGCCACCGAAAATTATCGACTGGGTGTGAAAAGCCTGGAGTTGGGTCAAACTTTTATCAAGCAGCTTGGCTTAGTGCGCCAGGCCAAGCCGTTCATGAAGGAAATCGTTGATAAATGCAATGAAATGTCTTATATCGGGGTCATTCGACAAAACTCGGTCGTCTACCTCGATGTGGAAGAGGCGGGCCAAACGGTGAAGGTAGCCAGTCGTGTCGGATGGAGGCTTCCCATCCATTGCACGGCCATCGGCAAGGCCCAGATCGCGTTTGCATCTGAAGAGGAATTGGAAAAGCTCGGCATCTTAGACCATATGGAGAGGTTCACGCCCAATACCATCGTCGATAAGGGTGAGTTCATCAAACACCTGAAAGATGTGGCTAAACGGGGATATGCCCTCGATAATGAAGAATACAATTTGGGAGTGAAGTGTGTCGGTGCTCCCCTCATGGACTATACTGGCCGAGTTGTGGGGGGGATCTCCGTTTCCGGCCCGTCCTTTCGGATGACCGACGAGATATTGAGGAAGGAAATTATTCCCGCCGTCAAAGAGGCCGGCGAGAAGGTCTCTAAAAGGCTGGGATTTGGTGCCTAAAAGAAGGCTCTTCCCACGAAGGGATTTTTATCTCCCCTTTCCTTCGCCCAATAATCCATATTTGTACTCTTGCGTTTCTTCAGAATGATCTTCCAAGAGATGCCTTTACCCTATTAAAGTCCACTTTTAAGATCCCTCCTTGGGCTAAGATTAGCAACCGCTCCACCTGGAAATGAGACAGGTCCCCATATCCAACCTGATAAAAACCTCTGTGGAAATTTTTGAAAAACTTCCAACTTTTTCTGAAGTTCCCTGACTTTTATAGGGATTATTTTTGTAACGTGTTGATTATAGGGCAAATTCTATTTTTCTTAAGCGAACCCCGGAACCCCGTTGTCCCTTCGCTCTATGCTTCGGGGTCTGTTACCCCTCAGCAGGTCGAGGTTGAGAGGTTGGAGGTTGAGGAAAAAACAGGGGCTGGCCTTCCCCTTCCTGCTCACCCTCGACGGGTACCCCACTTCTCCGGCAAATTACGCTCAAGGACAACGGTGTTCCCTAGAAACTCCAGATTTTTTCCATTGACTTTTAACCGGGTTTCTTGTATAGAAGGCCAAGGAAAGGACAAAAGTAATTTCATTCATGTGATGTAAGGAGGTGATGAAGATGCCAGATCCAAGAGTAGCCAGGGTTACAGTGATCATAGCAGGATCCCCTAAGTCTTTCGACGATGCGGTCCAAATTGGTTTCGCCCGAGCGACGAAGACCCTTCGGGGGATTACGGGTATTCGTATCGTAGAACAAAGAGTGGCGGTTGAGGATGCCAAGATTAAGGAATATCGGGTAAGACTGGAGGTCATCTTCGTCCTTGAGACTTAGTACATCGGCTCACAAAGGTAGCCGAGGGGAATTGGAGCTGGGGGATAATATCCCAGCTCCAATTTTTATTCCTCGGGAGAGGGAGTTTCCCATGACTTCTCGTCAGCGACTCCGAGTGATCGCCTCCTTCATGACCTCCGGGGGTACCGTTGCCGTTCCCACCTTCCCCACGACAATTCCAGCCGCATCGTTGGCTATTACAGCAGCTTCTCCAAAACTCGCCCCTGCTGCCACAACCAGGGCCATGACGCCGACCACCGTGTCTCCGGCTCCTGTCACATCGAAAACTTCCCTGGCCGTGGTAGGAACGAGGATCGTCTCCTTTCCCCGTTCAAAGAGGGCCATGCCGCTCTCTCCCCGGGTAATCAGGACAACCTCACAATTGAACCGATCCAGAAGTTTGTCCCCAGCCTCCTTTAGAGACGTTTCGTCGACGATCTCGATCCCAGAGGCTAAGGTAGCCTCCTGACTGTTGGGGGTCACCACCGTAACATCTCGGTAGAGATGGAAACGGCTGATCTTGGGATCAAGGAGAACAACTTTCCCCTGTTGCTTTGAAATCTGGGTAACGGCTTGAACCAGCTGCTCCGTTACCACCCCCTTCCCGTAGTCGGCAATAACCACCGTATCTGCATGAGGGATCGTATCGCGGGCGTATGAAACAAGGCTATCCGCATATCCCTGGCTAAGGCTCGCCTGGTCTTCACGGTCAAACCGAACCACCTGCTGACTATGAGCCACAATCCGGGTCTTGACGGTCGTGGGTCGGCGAGGATCGATGAGAACCCCTGCTGTCTGAACCCCCTTTTCCTCGAGAAGGCCGAGGATCTTCCTTCCCCTTTCATCTTCCCCGACCAGTCCCGATAGAAACACCTGCCCCCCGAGGGATCGAATATTGTTGACCACATTGGCCGCCCCTCCCAAAAGGAGGGTCTCATCCTGAACTTCCACAACCGGAACCGGGGCTTCGGGTGATATTCGCGAGACCTTTCCCCAGATGAACTCATCCAGGATAATATCACCCACAACCAGGACCGTAGTGTCCTTAAAACGGCTTAAAATTCCATCCGTATCAATCATTTCGGTAATGGTCTTCAACATCTTTTTCCCCGCCCGCTATCGCCTGAGAACACGATAGACGATAATGTTCTCCCAACCACCTTTGTCGGTCCTGAAGACCTCCTCCAAATCCTCGGGCCTCCGCGATTTAAAGAATCCCGGACAAATAGATTCAATCTTTTTGTTGCTAACGATGAGAAACTCCGCCCCTTCCCTCCTGGCCCTCTCCACGATCTCGGGGTAGAGGATCTTCTCCTCCCCCAAGAAGATTATCCTTCCCCCGGCATAATAATTGACTCGAACCATGTCCGTACAGACCGACGGTCTGGATGCGCTATTGTTCTTAATCCAAAGCCCCGCCTCTTTTCTTCCCCGCTTTTCCGCTCGTTGGGGATGAATGGTCGCGGGTAAGATGATGACGACGGTCATCACGGTCAGAAGGACCATTCCCTTGGTTGCTGTGATATGGATTTTCCCCAATTTCTCCGAAGACACCCTTTGGAGAAGCCAATGGAGGAGTTCCAGAATTCCCCTGCCGCTCCAGATGAGGCATAAGGCCACAAGGGAAAGAAAATAGCGATGGCTGATATAGGAAAGGCTGGATAGCCCATATAATACCAGACCATAAAGGCAGACAATGGAGAGCAAAAAACCCTCCCTTTCTGCCCAATGGGGGGGGACTTTCCTCCTGACCAGCCCTATGATGAACAGCACAAAGAGGAGCGGATGGCAGGTCACTACGAAAAACTTAAAGAAGGAGGCTAATCCCCTGAACCATCTGGAGCCACCTATGGCGGGGACTTTCCCTCTTTCCCCCAGCCGTTGGATGATATCGTCGAACTCCTCCGTCGCTTTGGCAACCTTTGGCTTTTGAAAAAAGAGCTTTCTCTTTATCAACACAACAACTCTATCAACCGCCGGTTTTCTGCTTATGGTCCACGCCCCGGTATAATAACGGAGATAGAGGATATAGGGCGAAGCCACCAAGAGGAAGGAAAAGAGGAGGATGAAGCAGGCATACCCATTTCTCCTGTAGTTCCAGCCCTGGGAATGCATCCTCCGAAAGAGGAGCCATGGTCCGAGGGTGAGCAATACTCCGATCCCCTCGGCCCGGGTCAAATACGCCAATCCCGTCGCCAAACCCGCAAGGAAGAGGATCTTCCAATCATCCCCCCTGAGGGCCTCCCACCCGAGCCAAACAGCCGAGATGAAAAAGAATGTATAGGTGGGATCGGAAAGGAAATCAGCAGAGTGGGCGACATGACGGGGTAAGATAGCCAGAAAGAGGGATGAGATAAAGGCTGACCATCCACCAAAAGTACCCCTCGCCAGGTAATAGATGGGGATAACCGTAAGCGTTCCGAAAAGGACCGATACCATCTGCCCCGATAGCTCGAAATCCCCAAGGACCTTCGAAAAAGAAGCCACCAGAATCGGATATAACGGGTGATATCCGATTGCCAATCCGTCCATCCATTGACCTGACGCGAAATATTGAGCCGGTTTGAGGTAAAAACCGGTCCCATCGATGGCGATGAGGTAGGTCCATTTATAGAGGAGGATCCTCAAGGCCAGAGCGAATCCCAACAAGAAGATGAGATCCCTTTTCTCATTACCCAAGGCGCTTTCCTTATGCACGGTATCGCCCTTGCCCTTTCACCTGGCCCCCTTGCCCAAGAGGGCCGCGGGGAGGGTCTTCATCAAGATCTTGATATCCAACCAGAGTGACCAGTTATCGATATAATCCAAGTCGTGTTTCATCGATTCAGCGAAGGTGGTATCGCTCCGCCCCCCTATCTGCCATAAGCCCGTGATGCCGGGCTTCATGCTCAACCTCCGCCTCTGCCAGCTCGTGTA